>DBMZ01000172.1 GCA_002299005.1 Alphaproteobacteria bacterium UBA685
ATCTGCCGAATCTGCATCTGCAAAGAGGTTTTTGCCTCTGAATCAAGGGTAAAAATCAGTGTTTCTAGCATAATCCACCTAAAATCAGCCGTAATTTGGCCCGATAGCCCCGCAAGCTTGCCCCAAGCTTCCGGGCAAGCAACCAGCCTTTGACAGAGGCAAAAAGCGTCATGATCGCCTTATAGACCATCCAATTAAGACCAAAAAGCAGAATCTGGCACCAGTCAATCACATTTCTGGTTCTATCTCATGATATAAAATTACACCAAGGTAATTTTGGAATTAAAACTCGCTGTGGGGGTCACAAGGGGTACGCGCGGATAAAAGCGGTCTCTTATCACGGTCTTGCACAAAGTACTTTTAGCTATAAAGGAGCGCGCTATGCCGTTTGATGTAAATTCACTTGAAAGCCACTGGATGCCATTCAGTGCGAATCGTGACTTCAAAAAAGAACCGCGTTTGGTTGTGAAGTCTGAGGGCATGTATTGCTGGGATTACAAGGGCGGCAAGGTTATTGACGGCTCATCTAGCTTGTTCACAACCCCATGCGGTCATGGTCGCAAGGAAATTGCTGAAGCTGTTTATAAGCAGATGTCTGAAAATGACTATATTCCGCATTTCTCGCTCGGCCACCCTGGCTCGTTTGAATTGTCTGAGATGGTGACACGCATGTTGCCTGACACAATCAACCACATGTTCTTTACGAACTCTGGTTCTGAATCAATTGATACTGCGATTAAGATCGTTCTTGCTTATCAGCGCGCGCGTGGCCAAGCCCAGCGTAACCGCCTTGTCAGCCGTGAGCGTGCGTATCATGGTGTCAATATGGGCGGTGTCTCATTGGCGGGTATGGTCAAGAACCGCGAGACATTTGGCCTCACACTGCCGAACATCTCTATGATTCGCCACACATGGACAGAAGAGCAACGCTTCTCACAAGGCCAGCCTTTGACAGGCGCTGAGATGGCAGATGATCTTGAGCGTATTGCAATGAATTTTGGTGGCAGCACAATTGGCGCGGTCTTTATCGAACCTGTTGCGGGCTCTACCGGCACATTGGTGCCACCTGTTGGCTATCTTGAGCGTGTGCGCGAGATTTGTGACAAGCATGGCATGCTGTTAGTGTTTGATGAGGTTATCACAGGCTTTGGCCGCATGGGCGCGCCTTTTGCGACAGATCGCTTCGGTGTTGTACCAGACATGATCACAATGGCCAAAGCGATTACCAATGGCGCCATTCCCATGGGTGCGGTCGCTGTCTCTGATGAGATTTATGACACGATCACAAACGCCTCACCAGATGGCGCGATTGAATTTTTCCATGGCTATACTTATTCAGCGCACCCTGCGGCATGTGCGGCGGGTATTGCGACACAGAAAATCTATCAAGATGACGGCCTATTCCAGCGTGCGGCAGATATGGAGCAATATTTCCAAGACGCTGTCTGGTCATTAAAAGACCATCCGCTTGTCTATGATCTGCGCGGCATTGGCATGATGGCCACTGTTGAAATTCACCCAGGCGAAGCCCCAGGCGCGCTTGGTGGTAAGATGCAAAAAGATATGTTCTGGAACGGCTTGCACGTAAAATGGACAGGCGATAATGCCATCCTAGCGCCAGCCTTTATCGCTGAACGCACGCATATTGACGAAATCATCGATAAATTCAGAAAGACTTTGGACCAACAGCTGTAATCGCGTTAAGCCTAAAGCGTAAGACATAAAATTTCAGCCACAGAGCAAAATTTTTTGTGGCTTTATTTTGACATAATGAAAAAAACGGCCTGTTTATATAATAAATAAACCAAACAGACACTTCTTTCATTTGCGTCAAATAGTAACTCGGGTAATAGTGAGTTTAATAGAGTCAGTTATTTTAAGGGAGGAACTTATGAAAAAACTGCTTAGTTCAATCGTCGCGGGTGCAGCAATGCTATCAGTGACAGCACCTGCACAAGCTGCAGATTCAGTCAATGCTGCATTCTTTTTGGAATGGGCAACACCAAATCAAATCGCCAAAGTTGACAAAGCTTATGATGACGCAATGGGCGTTGACGTAAACTGGACAGACTTCGGCACAGGCGTTGCCATGACCGAAGCTATGCTAGCTGGTGATATTGATATCGCTTTCTCACAAGGTCTAGCACCTTTCGTGACAGCCATTCAGCAAGGCGCACCACTAAAGATGGTTGGTATCGCGGTTGCTTATGGTGCAAACAAATGTTTTGTGCGCAACGATTTGGGCATTACAACTGCCAACGCATCTGAACTAGAAGGCATGACAGCGGCTGTTCCATTGAACACAATGGCTGACTTCTCATTCAGAAAGCAAATGGCTGCTCTTGGTGTTGACACATCAACAATGACAATCGTTGACCAGGCTCCACCTGACGGCGCTGTATCATTGGCAGACGGTTCTGTAGACATCGCATGTATCTTTGGTGGTAACTCATCAAAAGCTGCTGGCGAAGTTGGCACACCAATCATGAATGATGACCAGCTTGCAGACGCAGGCATTAACTCATTTGACGTGATCTCAGTGACTGAATCATTCGCCACTGAAAACCCTGATCTTCTTCGCACTTTCCTAGAAGTAACAGAAGAAGCAAATGCTGCTTGGACAGCATCAGATGAGCAGATTGCGAAAGTTGCCGCAGATGCAGGTATGTCAGCTGCTGATACACGTGCACAGATGGCGGGCTTTGTATTCCCATCAGCTGAAGAGCAACTCGCTGATTACTTCGGTAATAACGGCATTGCGGGTGCTGCGGCTGAATCACTTGGCGTAACATTTGTTAAAACCAACGTGAAGGGCATCACAGGCTCAATCTCTGCCACTATTGACGGCTCATACCTTCAATAAGCGTTGACACAAATTATGAAAAGTCCGCCTTCTATAAAAAAGGCGGACTTTTTTTATACACAAAGACCTTTATCATCAAGAAGGATAAAAGGGGGATATTAAATGGCTGACTTACTGTGTGAAGATTTATGTATGACTTTTACCAACCCGCAAACGGGCCAGGCGGTAGAAGCCTTAAAAGATATTAATTTCACCTTGAAAAAAGGGGAATTA
>DBMZ01000088.1 GCA_002299005.1 Alphaproteobacteria bacterium UBA685
TGGTGTGGCGGTGATGGTCAGGGCATTGATTTTGCGGCGGGCAATATTGCGGGCTTCATCGATGTCCATGCGGTCGGCATCACCGATGGTTTCATACTGCCTGATCTGATTGCGCGTCGCATTAAGGACAAAACGGCGGCACCCTGTTGGTGTCACCCGCAAAAATAATCCTTTCAATTTTTTATCACGAATGATAAAAGTCTTACTTCGAGGCAAGGCTATCTTTAAGAGGTTTTGTGTGAGCGTACGGGTTATCATATTCGTCTCCTTTTTTGGGCAAAATTCATGTTGAATTCAGCCTTGGGAAAAAAATACGATGATGATTTACTCAATGTTCTCAGATAGATAGCAACCAAAGTTGCGGCTGTGGTGTAGTGGTAGCACAAGAGCCTTCCAAGCTCTTAGGGCCAGTTCAAGTCTGGTCAGCCGCTCCAACTTTCCTATTATCCAAATAAAAAACCGCTACGCCCATTTCAGGCGTAACGGCTGATACTATACCCCTAGCTATCTGGCCCTAGCTATCTGCGTTCAACGCCCTAACGCGTGCATCACGCCCGCATGTTGTGCGGTAAAACTTATAGCGGAAGGGGTTTTTCAGATAATAATCCTGATGATACTGTTCTGCTGGCCAGAATTTTACATCATCCTCAATCGGCACAACCGACGTATCAGGCGCAAGCGCTTCGGCTATCA
Organism: Alphaproteobacteria bacterium UBA685; assembly: GCA_002299005.1. Lineage (GTDB taxonomy): Bacteria > Pseudomonadota > Alphaproteobacteria > Puniceispirillales > Puniceispirillaceae > UBA685. The sequence continues at coordinate 694 of DBMZ01000088.1, forward strand.
TCCGCTCTTCATCACTTTTGACATGTATCGCCGGCGTATAGGCCCTGCCCCTATCACAGAATTGCCCGCTATCATCTTGATAATCGACATGGCGATAATAATAATCAATCAGCTCCTCAAAAGAGATGGCCTCAGGGTCATAATGAACTTGCACCACTTCGCGATAACCGGCGTGAGATTGATAGGTTGGATTAGCCTTATCACCGCCCGCATAGCCAGACACCACCTCATAGATAGCATCTAGTTTTTCATAATCCTTTTCGATGCACCAAAAACAGCCACCGGCCAAAATCACACTTTGTGCCCCATCGGGCAGATTTTCGGCAAATTCGCCGTAAGATGAGCCTGCCTGTGCCGGCGCCATAGAGGCGCTCACGATTATCCCAAGCGCAAGAGACCCCCATAATGTTGCCATCTTTGAACGCAATTTGTTTGTTTGCATTTGTCAGCACCTTTCTCTCAGCCGCCCTATTATCTAAGCGCGCTATGTTGATGTTCATTTCGTCAAAACGACAGATTCAAGCTGTCTCACCAAACTTCCAATAGTCTATCATCCTGCATGAATGAGGCCATTATACGACCGGTTAACGCTTTTTTCGGCCATAATTATGACGCCTAAATCAGAAAACACGCCTATATTTGCATACAAATTAGGCATTTTATCCAATTACTGCTTAAATAATAATCATAATTCAAAATTTTGCTCAGGGCGGTGCATTTCCTGCATCTCTGCAAGGGCGCTATGCTAGCAGGGAAGGCTAAGAATTTACGCCTTGGTGCGTTAATAGATCACAAATTTTGTAAGAGTGAGTATAAAATGTTTCGTAAAATCGCGCTAACGATGGGCCTTATTGCCCTCACGCCTTCACTGGCATTTGCGGCTTTGGACACAGGCGATACAGCCTGGATCACCACAGCCACTGCCCTTGTTCTATTCATGACATTGCCTGGCCTAGCCTTGTTCTATGCCGGTCTTGTTCAGCCAAAGAATGTTGTGTCAGTCTTGATGCATCACTTCGCGGTGGCTTGTTTATGTTCTGTTTTGTGGGTGGTTGCTGGCTATTCAATTGCTTTTTCAGGTGGCGGCGCTTGGTTCGGCGATTTGAGCAATTTGTTCATGACACAAATCACAATGGACAGCCTATCAGGCACAATTCCTGAATCACTATTTGCCGCGTTCCAGATGACTTTTGCGGTTATCACACCTGCGCTTGTTATTGGCGCTTATGTAGAACGCATCAAATTCTCAGCTGTTTTGATTTTCTCAGGCCTATGGTTGCTTGTGGTATATGCCCCTGTGACACATTGGATTTGGGGCGGCGGCATCATGGCAGGCTGGGGCGTGCTTGATTTTGCTGGCGGCATCGTGGTTCACGCCACAGCAGGTACAGCCGCGCTTGTCGCAGCTATCGTGCTTGGTAAGCGTCGCAGCTTCCCATCATCTGTTCAACCACCACATAGCCCAATCCTAACAATGATTGGCGCAAGCATGTTGTGGGTTGGCTGGTTTGGCTTTAATGGCGGCTCAGCTCTTGGCGCAGGCCAGAGCGCTGCTATGGCGATTATGGTCACACATATCTCAGCGGCTGTTGCTTCATTGGTATGGATGTTCATCGAATGGCGCCGTTTTGGCAGACCATCATTGGTTGGCATGGTAACAGGTATGGTCGCAGGTCTTGCAACCGTAACACCTGCTTCAGGCTTCATCGGTGTACCTGGTGGCATCATCCTTGGTCTTGCGGGCGGTTATGTCTGTTATGTCGCTGTTGACCTTATCAGAGGCAAGTTGAAGATTGATGATTCATTGGATGTATTCGCAGTCCACGGTGTCGGCGGTATCCTTGGCTCATTGCTTGTCGCTGTATTGGCAACCGAAGCTTTCTCAGGCACAGGCCTTGGCGAAGGCGTCAGCGTTGCCTCACAGCTTTCAGTCCAAGCTATGTCAATTGCCATCACTGTTGTCTGGACAGCGGTCGCTTCATACGCCATCTTTAAAATTGCCGGCCTTGTGAGCGGTGGTATCCGTGTGGAAGAGATGGAAGAAATTGAAGGCCTTGATCTGACACAACATGGTGAACGTGGCTATCACAATAGCTAAGCATTCGCGCTAAGAAAGAGAGAGACAAAATGAAATATATCATTGCTATTATCAAACCTTTCAAGCTAGACGACGTTCGTGAAGCGTTGATGAGCCAAGGTGTCGAAGGCCTAACAGTATCAGAGGTCAAAGGTTTTGGCCGTCAACGTGGTCAGACTGAGATCTATCGCGGTGCTGAATATGATGTGGCCTTTGTACCAAAGGTCAAGCTAGAGATTGCTTGTAAAGCAAGCGCATCTGATGCAATTGTTGCCACCCTCAAAGAAGCCGCTGGCACTGATAAAATCGGTGACGGTAAGATCTTTGTGATGGATTTGGAGCAAGCGCATCGTATCCGCACAGGCGAGACGGATGATGAAGCGTTAAGCTAAGTCATCCTAGCTGATAATTTTTCTAAGAGGGCTCTTGCTTGGCAAGGGCCCTTTTCCATTCTGCCTCAATCTCTTGATTTGAGGAAGGCTGATAGAGGGCATGTAAATCATCACGGCTTATCAGCCTCGATAGCGCCCAAATCGCCATGCCGTGCACAAGCCCCATCTCACTGTCAAGATAGGGGCGCACAAGCGGGGCAAGTGAGGCATCGCCGGAATTACCAACAGCGATAAGCACATTGCGCATAAACCGCTCAAATCCCGCACGCCTGACAGGCATGGACGCAAATTTCGACCGGAAACCAGCCTCATCTAGCATCAGTAATTCAGACAAAGGATAGAGCGCCGGATCATGCTTTGGCTGGAGCTTTATCGTCGCAGAAACTTGGGCAAATTTGTTCCAAGGGCAAACCGCGAGGCAATCATCACAGCCAAAGATACGGTTACCGATCGCGGTGCGAAATTCAGGCGCGATTTGGCTTTTTTGCTCGATCGTCATATAGGATATACAACGCCGCGCATCGAGCTGGTAAGGCGCAGGGAAGGCATTTGTGGGGCAGATATCAAGGCACGCTGTGCAATTGCCGCAATGGTCACTCTCAGCTGTATCTGTCGGCAACAGCGCATCTGTTAGGATTATGCCCAAAAACAACCAAGAGCCAAAGTCACGACTGACCAAATTTGTGTGCTTACCTTGCCAGCCAAGCCCTGATTTCTCTGCAAGCGGCTTTTCCATTAAAGGCGCGGTATCAACGAAAACCTTCACCTGACAGCCGAGTTTAGCGGCTATTTGGCCTGCCAATTGCTTCAGCTTACCTTTAATGACCTCATGATAATCACGGCCTCTGGCATAGACAGAAATATTGCCGGCATTATGATGCGCTAAATTATCAAGCGGGTTATGGTCAGGGCCATAATTAACGCCCAAAACAATCGCCGAGCGCGCCTCTTCCCACATCGCATCAGGCGAGGCACGTCTTGTGCCTGTCTCATCAAGCCATGACATCTCACCATGATAGCCAGCGGCCACGAAATCAGCCAATCTCTTGGCCGTAATCTCTGGCAAATGCGCGGCTGTCAGGTAGCAACTATCAAAGCCATTATCGACGGCCTTTGCCTTAATCCAGCTTTGCTTATCCATGCTATCTGTCATCATCTAGAGCGGGTCAATATCACCCATCGCTTGCTGTGCCTCAAATTGGGCTTGGAAACTGGCGAAGCTACCCTGCTCAATCGCAGAGCGCATGCCAGCCATCAGATCTTGATAATACTGCAAATTATGCCACGTCAGCAACATCAGCCCCTGCACCTCATCTGCTTTGAATAGATGGTGCAAATAAGCGCGTCCATAAAGACTGCAAGCGGGGCAAGAACAGGCCTCATCAAGGGGTCTGTCATCATCCTTATGGCGGGCATTTTTGATATTCACAGTGCCACGATGCGTAAAGGCTTGGCCTGTGCGCCCTGAACGTGTTGGCAGAACACAGTCGAACATATCCACCCCGCGCGCAACCGCGCCGACCAAATCAGATGGCTTGCCCACGCCCATCAAATAGCGCGGCTTCTCATCCACCATCATAGGCGTGGTGAAATCGAGCGTATCAAACATCGCCTCTTGGCCCTCACCCACGGCAAGACCGCCAATCGCATAGCCTTCAAAATCAAGCTCACGCAGTTTTTCAACAGATTCAGCACGCAGATCTTCAAACACAGAGCCTTGCACGATGCCAAATTGCCCATAGCCTTTGCGCGCAACAAACGCATCACGTGACCGCTTGGCCCAACGCATAGATAGGCGCATAGACTCAGCCGCAACCTCATGAGTGGCAGGGTACGGGGTACATTCATCAAACGCCATCGTGATAGTCGCATCTAATTTATGCTGAATATCGGTTGAAATCTCAGGGCTTAGGCGATGGGCAGAGCCATCTAGGTGCGATTTGAAGGTCACACCATCTTCATCAATCTTGCGCAAAGCACCGAGAGACATCACCTGAAAGCCGCCTGAATCCGTCAATAATGGCTTATGCCAGCCCATCATCTTGCGGACACCGCCAAGACGCTCAACGCGGTCAGGGCCGGGGCGTAACATCAGATGATACGTGTTCGACAGGATAATCTCAGCCCCGGTAGAAGCCACAGATTGCGGCATCATCGCCTTGACCGAAGCCGCTGTGCCAACAGGCATAAAGACAGGCGTTTGGATGGTGCCCCAAGCCGTTTTAACCTCACCGCGGCGCGCCATGCCATCTGTGGCTTTGAGTGTAAAGCCAAAGTCATTCTCAGGCACAGTCGGGAAAGCATCTCGCTCGAATAAGGTCATGATGTGTGACGCTCCAATAAACACGCATCGCCATAGCTGAAGAAACGATATTTTTCCTCAACCGCACAGCGATAGGTTTCCTTCATAAAATCATAGCCCGAAAAAGCACTTACCAGCATCAGTAAAGTGGATTTCGGCAAGTGAAAATTGGTCATGAGCATATCCGCAGACCCGATTTGAAAGCCGGGTGTGATAAAAATATCTGTCTCACCTGAAAAGGCCTCAAAGCGCCCGAACTTCTGCCAGATAGTCTCAAGAATGCGCAAAGAGGTGGTGCCAACACAGATAATGCGCTTGCCATTTGCGCGCGCCTCATTGAGCTGGTCTGCGACCGCCTTATTAAGCGCGCCCCATTCGGAATGCATCTTATGTTCCGAGATATTATCGACCTTCACCGGCAAGAACGTCCCTGCCCCGACATGCAAGGTGACCTCTGCCAGACTAACGCCTTTGTCTGTTAGCCTATTACGCAACTCATCGGTAAAGTGAAGCCCTGCGGTTGGCGCGGCAACGGCCCCGCTATGACGCGCGAATAATGTCTGATAATGCGCATCATCTTGCTCATCAGGCCCTGCGTCTCTTTTGATATAAGGCGGCAAAGGCATCGCGCCTTGCGCCAAGATAGCGTCATCAAGCGCGGTGCCAGAGACTGAAAAGGCAATCTCAACGCCGCCGCCCTCTTCAACAGCCACAACCTCACAGCTAAGCCCCTCTTTGAAGGTAACCACTGTGCCAATAGGGCATTTTTTGGCTGGCTTAGCAAAGGCTGTCCATCTATCGGGCGCGGTGCGCTTTAACAGCGTAAAACGTGCCTGCCCTGCGCCTCTTGTGCCATGCATTAAGGCCGGAATAACCTTGGTGTTATTCACGACCAAAACATCGCCCTCTTGCAAGATGGCGGGCAAATCGCCGATTGTTTGATGTTGATGGCTTTGATTAAGACAATTGAGCAAGCGGGCACTATCGCGCGGGCTTGCTGGATGTTGCGCAATCAATTCGGGTGGCAGGTTATAATCAAAATCACTTAACTGCATGGGGGGTCACAATTTCAACTAATCGCATTAAAAAATTTGGATAATGCCGCAAACAGGCGACGACGCATCTTGCGTTTCGCGCACGACCAAGGATTGTATCTTGGCATTGGTCATTCTATCTTCGGCATCACCAAGATTGGTATCTTTGGCAACAAATTGCGGGCTTGCATTCATAATCTCAGCAGCCTTGGTCGCATCAAGCGCGCGTGCTTCGACCAGCATCCGGCGCAAATCACCATCTGTGATAATGCCCGCCAGATTATCCGGCGTCCCAACAAGCGCAAGGCCAAGACGGCTATTAGTCATCTCAACAATCACCTTATCCATCATCGCATCAGCTGACACATAGGGCAGGTTTGATGAGATCATCTTATCACCAACGCTATTTAACAGCTTTTGGCCCAATTTACCGCCCGGGTGGCGCGCGGCAAAATCTTCTGCTTTGAAACCGCGATGTTCCATCAGAACCACCGCCAGCGCATCGCCAAGGACGAGGGCCGCCATAGAGGAGGTAGTCGGCGCCAGATTTAGCGGGCAAGCTTCCTTATCCACAGACGCATCCAAGATAACATCCGCGGCCTTGCCAAGTGAGCTATCAATGCGGCCAATCAGCGAGATAATCTTTACATTTAAGCGCTTCAAAGCAGGCAGTAATTTTACCACCTCTTCTGTTTCGCCTGAATTTGAAATAAGGATAATCACATCATTCGCACGCACCATACCCAAATCGCCATGGATGGCTTCTGCGGGGTGCAAAAACAAAGCTGGCGTTCCTGTGGATGAGAGGGTGGCGGCAATTTTACGCCCGACAAGACCAGACTTACCCATGCCGCAGACGACCAAATGCCCGTCATGATTTAGGATAAGTTCAATCGCTTTATCAAGCGCGCCATCCATACCTGTCTCAAGACGCGTAATCGCGTCGCGATAGGTGGCGAGAAGTGTTTTGGCTGAATCAAGTGTAACTTTATGCATCATAACAGAATACTTACCGATTTTATGGCAAAAAAGCGAGTGCTAATTGCTCTCTAGCATGGGCCTTTTAGGCGCTGATTGTCGCATGATAGGCGGCTAAATCATCAGGGCGATTGAGATTTAAAAACGGGTCTGGCGTCCCTTCATAGTCAAGATAATGACAGCCCACCGCCTCTGTGAAAGCATCAATTTTACGCACCCCCTCCTCAATCAGAGCCTCTTCTAGCGCCGCAAAAACACGCAATGACCACAGCCCTATCACAGGATGCGTGCGGCCAGCGCTTTTGACGCTTACAAGGTCTGTTTGATGTGCCATCGCCGCCGTCATCATATCAGTGGCAATTGTCGCAGGGATAAGCGGCGCGTCTGTCGGCAAGACCACCAGCCATTGGCAATTTGGGCGGTTTTCTTTGATATGGCGCATCGCGGCATAAATGCCTGATAAAGGGCCTTGATGATCTGGCAAGATATCTGGCACGACCTCAAGCCCATAATGGGCAAATCGCGCGCCATCACCATTGGCATTCAAAAACAGATAAGGCGCGTCTTGAAACCGCTCAATCAGGCTTGCGAGCAATGTCTTGCCGCCAATGTTAATCTCGCCCTTATCACCGCCGCCCATGCGCCGCGCTAGGCCGCCTGCTAGCAGGCATATCGCATAATCAGTCTGGCTCATCGAGGCTGTCCATTCTTGCCGCCAAGTTCTTGTGATTGCGCAGAGGCCCTTTGTGGAGAAGCTTTATCCTCTGCTACGGCCTGTTTGATATCATCAAATATCACGCGCTCTGCCCCTGATAGGACGGTAAAGCGAGACCCGCGCATGCGGCCGATAAGCGTTAGCCCTGCTTGGCGGGCAAGCGTGACACCTGCTTCGGTAAAGCCTGAACGCGAGACAAGGATAGAGACACCCATCATCACTGTTTTCAAGACCATTTCAGTGGTCAGCCGGCCCGTTGTATAGAAAATCTTATCTTCCGCTGATAAGTTGTTCAAAAACAAATGGCCGGCAATTTTATCAATCGCATTATGGCGGCCAATATCTTCGACATAAATCAAAGGATCTGCCCCAGAGGCAAGCGCGCACCCATGTATCGCCCCCGCTTTCAGATACAGAGATGGGATGGCATTAATCGCCGCTGAGAGGGCATAAAGCTCACTTGCCTTAACACGCATCTTTGAGGTGAGGTTAATCTTCTCAAACTCATCCATGATATCGCCATAGACGGTGCCTTGCGCACAGCCTGAGGTACGGATTTTCTTTTGCAGTTTTTCTTCATAATCAGTCGGGCGCGCGGTACGCACAACGACCACATCTAACTCATCATCATAATCAATGTCTGTGAGCTCATCATCCGCCAATAGCATATTTTGATTGCGCAAAAACCCCACTGCCAAAGCCTCTGGCTGGTCGCCTAATGTCATTGCTGTGACGATTTCTTGGCCATTCAAAAAGATAGTCAAAGGCGCCTCACGCACGACAGGAATAGAGATCTCATTCCCCGCGGCATCAAGGCCTGTTAATGCGGCGGTCAGCGTCTCATCTTCAGGTGTTGGCATTAAGCGAAAGTCACTTTTGCTCATCTCTTGCGCGCCTATCATTGTTATCCATCTAGCTAGCCTTATATTTGTTTTTATCAAATAATTCAGATAATGTGTTAGAAAAGACAAGCACACCAATTTAATGGCCCTATATGGCGGCGCAGACGCGCTAGCAAGATTAGTTAAAACAGCTATGAAATTTCATTTTACCGCCTCAATACATGAACAAGCACAAGCGCGATTTGACGTTATGACGACGCGTTATGGCCAGCATGATATGGCTGATTGCGATGTGATTATCGTGCTTGGTGGTGATGGGCAGATGCTCAATGCTTTGCGCCAAAACCTTGCCTTTGGCCATGATATTTACGGCATGAATTGCGGGCGTGTTGGCTTTTTGATGAATGATTATCAAGAAGACGAGCTGGTTGAACGTATTGAGGCCGCGACCAAAGCGCGGATGCGTCCTTTGGCCATGCGGGCGGTTGATATTCATGGCAAAAAACATGAAGCCCTTGCTTTTAATGAGGTCTCTTTATTGCGTCAAACACATGCCGCCGCTCATCTTGATATTGCGGTGAATGGGCAAGTTGAGATGGAAGAGCTGATTTGTGACGGCGTTATTCTTGCGACACCGCAAGGCTCAACGGCCTATAATCTCTCAGCCCACGGCCCTATTTTGCCGCTTCGCTCGAACATGCTCGCACTCACCCCTATCTCAGCCTTTCGGCCACGCAGATGGCGCGGCGCGCTTTTGCCAGATAATTGCAAAGTAACCTTTACGGTGAAATCACCTGACTATCGTAGCCAGTCAATCTCGGCTGATAATATTGAATATCGTGATATTGTGAGCGCGACTATCAAGCAATCGCGCAAGCATGATGTGCGCGTTTTGCATGATCCGCATAATTCGATGAGCCACCGCATCATCAAAGAGCAATTCTCGTCCTAAAGACCGTGCCTATCCCAAAAGCGCGTGAGATGATCCCAAATAATGGCGTCAATCTCTAATGTCTCATTGAAAAGCTC
>DBMZ01000162.1:0-5407 GCA_002299005.1 Alphaproteobacteria bacterium UBA685
AGAGCCAAATAATCAGGGCCTATTGCTGGTTTAATATTTTGAATAAGAGCGGGTGCGCGGCGTCAGGCCCCACCCGCTTTTTGTTGCGCCAATTGATAAAAGCGGCAACAGCTTTGTCTCTGGCATGCGGGCCAAATGGCCTGTCACATCATGCGCCAAGATATCGTCAATTTTGACATTATCTGTCTTGCCCGCCTCTGCAAGCTTGGCAAAGGCCATCATCACTTTTTTAACACTCATGATCGCTCCTATTCTTGCTTATGAAGCTTTTGCCTTCAGGCTATCATAGCGCTTATGAAGATGACAATTCGATTTATCTATGCTATCTAAAAGAGGCCTATGTCCAGCTGTTGGGAGAGCGCTGTTACGATTTTGTGATAGCCGCCGAAGGAGCAAAGCCTCAAGAAACTCTCAGGCACATGAACCGCAGATGGTGGGCAATCTGGAGAGAGGTCATGAAAATGACCCACCGACGGGGATAGATTTTTGGACAAGATGGCTGGCAGGGTTGCCGCGCTATTTTGTTGAAAGATGTAAAGCTCTCAGGTTCCATGACAGATGAGGCATTTATCATATAGGCACTGCCCCAAGTAGGGGCTGTGTTTTCGCAATTGATTAATGCTGATATCATGGAGGTTTTTTATGAAAAAAATAGCAGTCATCGGCGCAGGTATCACCGGCATGTCATCTGCCTTCACGCTGGCCCAAAAGGGCTATGAGGTAACGGTCTATGATAAGAACCGTTATGCGGCGATGGAAACATCTTTCGCCAATGGGGGCCAATTATCAGCCTCGAACGCAGAGGTTTGGACAAGGTGGCAGACGATTTTCAAAGGCCTGAAATGGATGCTGAAATCAGACGCGCCTTTACTTGTGAATCCAAAACCATCAAGCCATAAAATTGGCTGGATGCTGGAATTTATGCGCAATATCCCCAATTATGAAACCAACACTGTGCGCACGGCAGAGATGGCGGTGGCATCGCGTGATTTCATGACACAAATGGCCGAAGAGGCAGGTATTGAATTTAACCGCGTCAATCAAGGTATCTTGCATTTCTATGATGATGAGGGTGAATTTGCCCATGCGCATCATGTCAATAAGATGCTTGCCAAGGGCGGGGTTGTGCGCCAAAGGCTAAGCGCTGATGAGGTGCGTGCGATTGAGCCGTCGATTAAGTCAAATATCATTGGCGGCTATTACACAGAGTCAGATTTCACAGGTGATATCCATAAATTTGCGACAGGTCTGGCGAAGGCTTGTGAGCGTCTTGGTGTGCGGTTTTTCTGGAACCATGAGGTTGACCGCCTGAAGCCAAATAATGGTGCGCCGATCATTGAGAGCAAGACAGATGAAGGCGAGATGGGCACGCACCAATTTGATGGTGTGGTGATTTGCGCAGGTGTCTATAGCCGCGCGCTTGCGGCCCAAGCAGGTGACCGTGTGAATATCTATCCGGTGAAGGGCTATTCTATCACGGTGAATTTGCAAGATGAGGCATCTCGCGCCGCCGCGCCTTGGGTTAGCTTGCTAGATGATAAGGCCAAGATTGTGACCTCGCGCCTTGGCGACGATAGGTTCCGTGTCGCAGGTACGGCCGAATTTAATGGCTATAATTATAATATCAGAGCCGATAGAATCGCCCCTTTGACGAAATGGGTGGAAAAGAACTTTCCGGGCATGGCCACAGAATATGTCACCCCTTGGGCAGGCTTGCGTCCGATGATGCCGAATATGATGCCGCGCATTGGCAAGGGCAAGGCAAAGGGGATCTTTTATAATACCGGCCATGGCCATCTTGGCTGGACATTATCTTGCGTCTCTGCGCATATGGTCTCGGACATTATTGTGGCATCTGATAATCAGTAATTTTTAAGATAAATGGGGAATATTCATGCAAAAGCTGACAATCAAACGACCTGATGATTGGCACTTACATTTGCGTGATGGGGCGATGCTAGAAGCGGTATTGCCTCATACGGCACAAGATTTTGGCAGAGCGATTATCATGCCAAATCTGGTGCCGCCCGTGACCACCACCAAAGATGCCGCCGCTTACCGCGAACGTATCTTGGCGGCCTTGCCAAAGGGGATGGATTTTGATCCCCTGATGGTATTGTACCTAACCGAGCAAACAGATCCGCAAGATGTGCGTGCTGGTTTTGAATCAGGCCTCATCACAGCGGTCAAATTATACCCCGCAGGTGCGACCACAAATTCAAGCTCTGGTGTGCGTGATATGGATAAAATCATGCCCGTGCTAGAGGTGATGGCAGAGATTGGCATGCCGCTATGTGTGCATGGTGAGGTGGTTGATTCTGAGATTGATATTTTTGATAGAGAGGCGGTTTTTATTGACCGCGTGCTAGACCCGCTTGGGGTGCGCTTGCCAGAATTGCGGGTGGTGTTTGAACATATCACCACCAAGCAAGCGGTTGATTATGTCGCCCAAGCAAGCCGCGCGCTTGCCGCGACGATTACCACCCATCATCTGATGATTAACCGCAATGCCTATTTGGCAGGCGGGATTAAGCCGCATTATTATTGCCTGCCTGTCGCCAAGCGCGAGATTCATCGCAAAGCCCTTGTGGCGGCGGCAATCTCGGGCGATCCGCGGTATTTCTTGGGCACAGATTCAGCGCCTCATACAGACCCTAATAAATTGCAAGAATGCGGCTGTGCGGGTATTTTTACCGCCCCTAATACGATGGGCTGTTTGGCTGAGATATTCGAAGAAGAAGGAGCGCTTGATAAATTAGAAGGCTTTGCGAGCTTGCATGGCCCGGCTTTTTACCGCTTGCCTGTCAATGAGGCTGAGATGGTGTTGGTGCGTTCGGATACGCCTGCTAGCTATCCTTCGTCTATTGATACACAAGACGGGCCTGTGACAGTCTTTGACCCGCTACGCCCCATCCATTGGAAGCCAGAACGCTAAGCATCTGTGCGCAGAAAGTCCTTTTCCGGATAAAAGCTTTGTCACGATTTTTAATTATCGTTAAGGTAGGACATTAGGTGCGCGCTCCTTTTGTTATATGGGCTGTGATTTCGACTTGCCCATAAATGAGGATGAGCCACATCTTTGCCATAAGAGGAGAAAATAAATGAAATTATCAAAGGTAACAATGCTCACGCTCGCAGGCCTTATGGCAAGTGCAAGCGCGCCGGTATTTGCGAATGGTGAGCTGAATATTTATAATTGGTCTGATTATATCGCCGAAGATACCATCGCGAATTTCGAAGCCGAAACAGGCATTAAAGTTGTCTATGATGTGTATGATTCAAACGAAGTGCTAGAAGCCAAAATGTTGGCAGGCTCATCGGGCTATGATTTGGTTGTGCCAACGGCTGATTTCTTGGCACGTGGTCTTGAATCAGGCGCTTATGGCACGCTAGATCTTGGGCGTATTGCCAATGTCGGCAATCAAAATGCGGTTATCCAAGATGAAGCTAACGGCATGGTCGGCATTGATAATGCGGGTCTTGTTTATATGTGGGGCACCACGGGTGTGGCTTATAATGTGGATATGGTGGCAGAACGTCTTGGTGATGATGCGCCAACCAATAGCTGGGCGCTTGTGCTCGACCCACAATATGCCTCAAAGCTGGCTGATTGCGGGATTGCGATTTTGGATGCGCCAACAGATGTCTTGCCAAATGTGATGGCCTATCTTGGCAAGGACGGTCGCTCGCAAGATGCGGATGATATTCAAGCGGCAGGCGAGGTGCTAAATGCGGTGCGCCCTTATTTGCGCTATATCCATTCATCACAATCAATCAATGATATCGCCAATGGCGAGCTTTGTGCCGCGATTATGTGGTCAGGTGACGCCTTCCAAGCGGCCTATCGCGCAGAGGATGCGGATAATGGTCAGACGATTGACTATGTGATCCCTGATGAAGGCACAAATATGTGGTTTGATATGTTTGCCCTGCCAGTTGATGCCAAGAATGTCGATAATGCTTATAAGTTCATCGACTATATGTTGCGCCCTGATGTGGCGGCCAATAACGTCAATTATGTCTGGTATGCCTCTGGTAATGAGGCGGCGAATCCGATGATTGACCCTGAGGTGCTCTCGCATCCGGGTATTTATCCAACAGACGCCGCACGCCAAAAGCTGTTTGTGGTGCCTGTATATGATGCCAAGACAGATCGTGTTGTAAACCGCACATGGTCACGTTTTACCGCTGGTAATTAATGGCCTAGCTGGGAGCACAAATCACAGTGGCACCCTTTATTAAAATCTCTGAAATCACCAAGCAATTTGGTGATTTCACAGCCGTTGATAGCCTGTCCCTTGAGATTGAGAAGGGCGCGTTATTTTGCCTTTTAGGCGGCTCTGGTTGCGGCAAGACTACCTTGCTTCGTATGCTGGCAGGGCTTGAGACGCCGACCTCTGGGACAATTGAAATTGATGGCATTGATATGGCGGCGGTACACCCTGCAGACCGGCCTGTGAATTACATGTTCCAAAATTATGCGCTGTTTCCCCATATGTCTGTTGCCAAGAATATTGGCTATGGCCTTGCGCGTGCTGGCATCTCTGGGGCGGATTATCAAGCGCGTATTGATGAGATGCTAAAGCTTGTGCGCCTAGAGGGTATGGGCGCGCGTAACCCTGATCAGCTCTCAGGTGGCCAGCGTCAGCGCGTCGCCTTGGCACGCGCCTTGGCACGTCGCCCCAAGGTGCTATTGCTCGATGAGCCGCTTGCCGCCTTGGATAAAAAACTGCGTGAAGATACACAGTTTGAATTGGTTAATATTCAAGAAAGCCTTGGCACAACTTTTGTGGTGGTAACGCACGACCAAGAAGAGGCGATGTCGATAGGCTCGCAAATTGGGGTGATGGATGAAGGCCGGCTGGTGCAAGTTGGCACGCCGCAAATGCTCTATGACAGGCCAAGCACACGCTTTATGGCCGATTTTTTGGGACAGGTTAGCTTTCTGCCAGCCATCATAGATAAAGCCACAAAGTCAAAAGTAATAGCTCATTATAAGAGCGGGCATCATGAAAGTGGGCAGGAAATTATAACGCTAGAAGCGGCGATTGAAGGGGTTGAAGCGATGCCTCTTGCCACAGGTGATGCGGTGACAATTGCGTTGCGGCCAGAGAAAATAAACCTGACCAGAGGCACCGCCAAAGGCGCCAATCAGATAGGCGTGACTATCGAAGAGCTTGGGTATCTTGGGTCTGTGACACATGTCAGAGCGCGGATGGCTGATGGGGTGATGCTCAAGATTTTGTTGTCGAATAGGCGGCGTGATGAGGCAGATTTCACATGGGATGAGGCGGCGGTGGCAAGCTTTGATGCCAAAGATGCCATTATCCTTTCTCAATAGGGGGATGCGATGCCCCGGTTGCTAAATCAAGATGGGCAAACTGCGCAGGCAGGATGGATAGCGCGC
>DBMZ01000162.1:5603-7497 GCA_002299005.1 Alphaproteobacteria bacterium UBA685
CTATTTGGGCCGCTATGGGCGCGCGCTTGTCATTGGCTTGCCGCTATTTTGGCTCATGGTGTTTTTTGCGCTGCCCTTGCTTGAAATGGCGCAGGTCTCCTTTACCGAAGCGCGGCGCGGCATACCGCCTTTTAAGCCCTTATGGGGGTTTGGTGATGACGGGTTTTTCACCAATTTCAACCTCGAAAATTATGGCCTTCTGATTGAATATTCCGAAGATTATGTCGGCCCTGCGCTTAATTCGTTACGGATTGCGTTTTTCTCAACGGTGATTTGTCTCATCTTTGCCTATCCGATGGCCTATTGGATTGCCCGGTCTGATGAGCGTACGCGCCTGATTTTGCTGATCTTGGTGCTGTTGCCATTTTGGACCTCAAGCCTGCTTCGTATGTATGCGCTTATTGGTCTTTTAAATCCAAACGGCTTTGTGAATGCGATGCTGTTATGGCTCGGGGTTATAGACGCGCCCTTGCGGATGATGCAGACCGAATTTTCGGTCTATATGGGGATGCTATTAACCTATTTGCCGCTGATGATTTTGCCGCTCTATGCGACTTTGACACGGCTAGATCAGACGCTGAATGAGGCGGCGGCTGATTTGGGGGCCAATGGGTTTGTGATTTTCAGAACCATCACCTTGCCGCTTTCAATGCCGGGGATTATCGCTGGTTGCTTGCTGGTCTTTATTCCGGCGGTTGGCGAATTTGTGATCCCTGCCTTGCTTGGCGGGCCTGATCAGCTGATGCTTGGCAAGGTGTTATGGACAGAGTTTTTCCGCAATCGTGACTGGCCAGTGGCAGCCGCGATCGCCTTGATTTTGATGCTGATTGTGGCAGGGCCAATTATCTATATGCGCCATGTGGATGGGCCAAAGGATGAGCCACAAGATGAGCCAGCAGGAGGGCAGGCATAATGGTGCGCCGCGTGCCTTTATTATTCATCATCTTAGGCGTCATTGGCTTTTTGGCGCTTTATATCCCTGTGGTTGTGATGATGGCCTATAGCTTTAATGCGGGCAAATTATCCTCTGTCTGGGCCGGGTTTTCCTTTCATTGGTATGGCGCGTTATTGGGCAATGAGGCGTTGCTATCCGCGCTTGGTAAATCGCTTTTGATTGGCGCTGTGGCGGCGAGCCTTTCGACCATTTTTGGGGTCTTGATCGCGGCTTGTTTTGTGCGCTTTGGGCGGTTTCGCGGCCGCCTGTTATTAAGCGCGCTTGCCTCTGCGCCTTTGGTGATACCAGAGGTGGTGATGGGCTTATCATTATTGCTGTTATTCATCGGCATGGAACAATTGCTAGGCTGGCCCAAGGGGCGGGGGCTCGATACGATTATCATCGCCCATGCGACTTTTGGGATGTGTTTTGCCGCCGTGGTCATCCAAGCAAGATTGCGGCAATTTGATCGCTCTCTCGAAGAGGCGGCGATGGATTTAGGCGCGCGTCAGCCCTTTATTTTCTTTTCAGTCACCTTGCCCCTTATCGCCCCTGCCATCTTATCGGCGTGGCTGTTGACCTTCACGCTTAGCTTTGATGATTTGGTCATTGCCAGCTTTGTCAGCGGGCCTGGATCATCGACATTACCGATTGTGATATTCTCAAAAGTCCGCCTTGGGGTAACGCCTGAGATTAATGCGATTGCCACTTTGATGATTGTGATTATCGCCGTGGGCGTCACCGCAGGCGCGTTGCTGATTGGGCGCAAAAAGAGATAGACTCTGGATGCGGTATCTTTTTACATAGGCGGTTTGTATCGGCCCTGCAAAGACTGGATTTTCTGCCCCGGCTAGGGTAGAACAGGCGGTAAGCGTAAGACGCCCTTAGCGGTCAATATGATGCCAGATAATAGAAGAAAGTGAAGCGTAAGATGAGCCAAGAAAATAATATATCAGTTGG
>DBMZ01000162.1:7658-13455 GCA_002299005.1 Alphaproteobacteria bacterium UBA685
TTTACCTCTGGCAAAGCGAGCCCTGTTTATATTGATTGCCGCAAGATTATCTCTTTTCCAGAGATCAGACGCTTCTTAATGGATGAGGGCGCCAAGATGATGGCAGAGCTATCAGCCGATAAGCCCTATGATGCTGTTGCAGGCGGTGAGACAGCGGGGATTCCGTTCTCAGCTTGGATGAGTGAAAATCTTGATAAGCCGATGCAATATATCCGCAAAAAGCCAAAGGGCTTTGGCCGTGATGCGCAAATTGAAGGACTTATCGAAGAAGGCCAGCATATTTTATTGGTCGAAGATTTGGCGACAGATGGCGGCTCAAAGCTGAACTTTATTAATGCCATTCGCACCGCGGGCGCTGAGGTTAACCATATCTTTGTGATTTTCTATTATGATATTTTCAAAGATGCGATGACCAAACTGGCTGAGGAAGATGTCAGCTTGCATTATTTGGCGACATGGTGGGATGTGCTTGCCGCGATTAAAGCGAACCCTGCCTATAGTGATGAGCGTGTCGCAAAGGTTGAGGCATTCTTGAACGCGCCTGTGGAATGGTCACGCGCCAATGGTGGTGAATAGCGCCTGAGTAGTGAATAGCTCTTGCTTTTAGCCCCATATATGGCACCCTCTAACATGTGAAACCCCCTTTTCGTGAGGCTAGCATGGAAAGCAAACTATATGATAAGGCGCGTAATGTCCCGACGATATGCAGTGAGTGCGGGGCAGATTTTAGATGCAAAACAGGTGAGCCGGGTGATTGCTGGTGTATGCATAGCCCGAATATGAAGTTTAATTACCAGCTTGATGGTAGTTGTCTTTGCCCAAATTGTCTTGCCAATGGCCAGTTAAATGAGTTGAAAATGGCGCGCGAAGAAAAACGTGCCAAGCGTGAGGCACAAAGCCTGCGCACCCCTGAATCAAAAGTGGAATCTAAAGCAAAAAAAGGCTGATACAGATTTATGACTGTTTTTAATCTTGGTTCGATCAATCTGGATTATTTTTACAAAGTCCCCCATTTGCCAACCGCCGGTGAAACGCTTGGGGCGCTTGATTTTACCAAAGGGCTTGGTGGCAAGGGCGCTAACCAGTCGGTTGCGCTGGCACTTGGCGGGGCAGAGGTTTGCCATATCGGCCAAATTCACAAAGATGATGAGGCGCAGATAGCACTTCTTGCCAAGTCAGGCGTTGATTTAACGCATCTCGCCAAAGGTGATGTGCCAACCGGCCATGCGATTGTGGTGATTGATGAAGCCTCTGGTGAAAATCAGATTCTACTCATGGCAGGGGCAAATGCGGCTATCTCACAGGCGCAAATTGATACCGCTTTGGCAGATGCCAAATTGGGTGATTGGGCGCTCACGCAGAATGAGACAAATCTAGGCGCGTATTTTTTGCAACAGGCCAAAAAAGCGGGGCTGTCAATTTGCTATTCAGCGGCACCTTTTGTCAAAGAGACGGTTTTGTCCTTAATCGGGCTTGTTGATTTGCTGGTGGTGAATGAAGGCGAGGCGGCGGAGATTGAAGCTGCTTTGGCACAGCCGCCAGAGGCGTGGGGCCTGCCGCATCTTATCATCACAAAAGGCGCAGATGGCGCGCATTATTATGGCAATGATGGCGCGTCCTTCCAGCCAGCGACGCGCGTCAAAGCGGTCGATACCACAGGCGCCGGCGATACTTATTTAGGCTTCTTGCTTGCCCAAATATCGCAAGGCGCCTCGATGCAAGAGGCGATGGCAATGGCAAGCAAAGCCGCCTCAGTACAGGTGACAAGATATGGCACAGCAGATGCCATCCCAACAATCGCAGAGCTTCGCTAGGATAGGGTGACTATGACGGCAAAACAGAAAATTATCATCGACACAGATCCTGGCATTGATGATGCGATGGCCATCCATATGGCCTTTGCCGATCCGCGCCTTGAGGTGGTGGGGCTGACAACGATTTTTGGCAATGTGAATGTCGAACAAGCCACACGCAACGCCCTCTGGCTGGCCGAGCAAGCGCATTACAAGCTAGATGTGGCCAAGGGTGCAAGCCGCCCATTGGTGCAAGAGCCGAATGAGCCAAGCTATTATGTGCATGGGGATGAAGGCTTTGGCGATTTGCCCGCACAAAGCCCAAAGGGCGCGGCGCACCATCTTGATGCGGCTGATTATATTATTGAGACGTGCCGCAAATATTCAGGTGAGATCTCGCTTTGTCCGGTGGGGCCATTGACCAATATTGCGATCGCCTTGCAGCGTGATCCTGAGCTTGTGCATCATGTGAAATCAATCGCGATTATGGGTGGTGCAGGCTTTGTGAAGGGCAATGTGACGGCCTATGCTGAGGCGAATATCTGGAATGATCCGCACGCGGCTGATGTGGTGTTTGGCGCTGATTGGGAGGTCGTGATGATTGGCCTTGATGTCACCACGCAAGTCATGTGCACGCCGCAAGATTATCAATCTGTGGCCGATAGAAGCGGTGCGGTCGGGCAATTTATCAATGATATCTCACAATTTTATGCGCGTTTTTATGCGACCATCTACCAAGAGAGTTTGTGCGTGTTGCATGATCCTTGTGCGGTTATCGCGCTAACAGATGAAGATTTGTTTGAATATCGCGCGGTGCCTGTGCATGTGATTTGTGAAGGTGAGGCAATAGGCCAGACAGTGCCAGATGCCTCTCTTTTGCGCAGAGCAGTAAAAATCGCAATCGGGGTTGATGTGGACAAGGTGAAAGCGCATTATTTAAGTCTGTCAACGCTTGCTGATGAGGCGATTGCTAATCGCCAAAATTAGTAAGTGGTAATGATACGCATAAGCTATCTGAAAAGGTGGGGTAAGCCTTATGAACATTGAAACTATTGACTATCAAGCCCCTGATGCCAAGCAGGCATTGGCGCGCTCTTTGCATAATACAGGGTTCGCTGTCTTAGCGAATCACCCGGTGACGCCAGCGCGTATTGAGGGCATTTACCAAAGTTGGGGCAATTTTTTTGCCTCTGATACCAAACATGATTATTTGCGCGATCCTGAGAATCAAGATGGGTATTTCCCGTTCCGCTCAGAGAATGCGAAGGGCCAGACGGTCAAAGACCTTAAAGAGTTTTATCATGTCTATACATGGGGCCGTGTGCCAGAGGCGCTTGAGGCAGAGACGCGCGCTATTCATAATGATTTGACGTCGCTTGGTGTTGAATTGCTCGGATGGTTGCAAGATGAGACGCCAGCAGAGGTGGCAAAGAATTTCACTATGCCGCTTGATAAGATGATGGCCGAATCATTGATGAGCTTGCTTCGTATTTTACATTACCCACCGCTTGATGAAGCCCCTGAAGAAGGCGCTATCAGAGCGGCGGCGCATGAGGATATTAACCTGATTACCTTGTTATTGGCAGGGTCTCAGCCGGGCCTGCAAGCGCAAGATAAGCAAGGGCTTTGGCACGATATCTCATGTGATGCTGGCATGATCACGATTAATAATGGGGATATGTTATCGCTTGCCAGCCATGATTATTATCCCTCAACAACGCATCGGGTTGTGAATCCAGATGCACGCGCGAACCAATCGCGCTATTCTATGCCTATCTTTTTACATCCTCGCCCTGACGTAATGTTGGACAAGGATTTTAGCGCAGGAGAATTTCTGCAACAAAGACTGAAAGAAATCGGTCTAAAATAACGGGAGTAACAACATGAAACATTTGTTCAAAACAGCAGCCGTTGTTCTTGGTGTTGTTGGCATGAGTGCAGTCGCACAAGCCGATATCAAGCCTGCGGTTGTGTACGACTTGGGCGGTAAGTTCGATAAATCTTTTAACGAAGGTGTATGGAACGGCATACAAAAATTTACCAGCGAGACTGGTATCGAAGTGATGGAATTTGAAGTCACAAACGAAGCACAGCGTGAACAAGCTATGCGCCGTATGGCCGAGCGCGGTGCGACTGTGATTTTGGGTGTGGGCTTTGGTCAGGCTGATGCGATCGCAACAGTGTCGGCGGAATTCCCTGAGACAAAATTCTCAATCATTGATGTGTCATGGTTGGATGCCCCGAACCTGCGCCAATATGCCTTTAAAGAGCATGAAGGCTCATACCTAGTGGGTGTGGCTGCGGCGAAAGCCTCACAAACAGGCAAGGTTGGCTTTGTCGGCGGTATGGATATCCCGCTTATCAGCCGTTTCGCATGTGGTTATGAAGGCGGCGTCAAGTCAGTGAACGCCTCAGCCGATGTGTATCAGAACATGACAGGCACAACACCTTCAGCATGGAATGACCCGGCCAAAGGTGCTGAGCTTACAAGAAGCCAGATTGACCGTGGGGCAGATGTTGTCTATCACGCCGCTGGCGGTACAGGTGGCGGTGTTATCCAAGCCGCAGCGGATGCTGGCAAGCTAGCTATCGGTGTTGATTCAAACCAAAATGGTCTCGCACCAGGCTCAGTCCTAACATCAATGCTAAAGCGTGTTGACGTGGCGGCTTATGAGACATTCATCGATGCGCATAATGGTGCCTTCACAGCTGGCGTCAATATCTTGGGTGTTGCTGAAGGCGGCGTTGATTGGGCGTTGGATGATAATAATGCCAGCCTTATCACAGCTGATATCAAAGATGCTGTTGAAGCGGCACGTGCTGATATCCTATCAGGTAAAGTGGTCGTTCACGACTATCTGTCAGACTCAAACTGCCCTTACTAAGGTCTGTTTTATGTCATCGACAACGCATAATGAAAACGGCGGTCATCCGCCGTTTTCTATTGTTTTAAACAATATTTCTAAGAGATTTGGCGCGGTTAAGGCCAATGATAATGTGAGCCTGCAAGTGGAGCGCGGCTGTATTCACGGCATCATTGGGGAAAATGGCGCGGGTAAATCTACGCTGGTCTCTATTCTTTATGGCTTTTATCAGGCTGATTCAGGCGAGATGCAGATTAATGGTGCGCGCGTTGATATTCGCACCTCATCAGACGCGATTGCCTGCGGCATTGGCATGGTCCATCAGCATTTTATGTTGGTGCCGAATTTCACCGCGCTTGAAAATGTTATTTTGGGCTATGAGGTCGATAAAAAATTATCACCCTCACTTGAGGCTGGCCGCACAAGGTTGGCTGAATTATCACAATCCTATGGGCTTGATGTGCCGCTTGATGTGCCGGTTGAAGATTTGCCCGTGGGATTACAGCAACGTGTTGAGATCTTAAAGACGCTCTATCGCGGGGCGAATATTCTTATCCTTGATGAGCCGACAGGCGTGCTAACCCCGCAAGAAACAGTTCAGCTATTTGAGATCTTGAAGACGTTGCGCGCGCAAGGTGTAACTATCTTGCTTATCACGCATAAATTAAAAGAGATTATGGCGATTACTGATGATGTGTCTGTGATGCGCCAAGGACAGATGGTGGCGCATCGTAAAACTGCCTCAACAAGCCCAAGTGAGCTTGCCAATTTGATGGTGGGGCGGTCTGTGTTATTGCAATTAGATAAAGAGCCAGCAGAGCCGGGGGCGGTTGTGCTAGCGGCTGAGGGCCTCACCTATCATGATGCGAACGGGGCGCCGCGCTTGCGTGATGTGTCGTTTGAGCTGCGCGCGGGTGAGATTTTGGGCGTTGCGGGTGTGTCTGGTAATGGGCAATCTGAATTGCTGGAATTGCTGTCGGCTATCGCGCCTGTGCAAGATGGCAGCATCACCATCAAAGGGGCGGTTATCACAAAAGATACTCCGTCTGACCCTGCCGCGATGCGTGCGATGGGCGTGGCGCATGTGCCAGAAGATAGGCACGCAATGGGCATGGTGTTGCCATTTACGGCGGCTGAGAG
>DBMZ01000162.1:13638-14341 GCA_002299005.1 Alphaproteobacteria bacterium UBA685
AAGATTAAGACGCTTTGCGCCACATTGATGAAGCGCTTTGATGTGCGCCCGTCTGACCCGTCCCTCAAGTCCAATTTATTCTCTGGCGGTAATCAGCAAAAGATTGTGCTAGCGCGTGAGATTTCCAAAGACCCTGACGTGCTGATTGTGGGCCAGCCGACAAGAGGTGTGGATATTGGGGCGATTGAATTTATCCATAAGCAACTAATCGCGCTTCGTGATAAGGGATGTGCGATTTTGGTTGTCTCTGTTGAGCTTGACGAGATTTTGAGCCTCTCTGACCGTATCATTGTGATGAATAATGGCGAGATTGTCGGCACGGTTGCCGCTGATGAAGCTGATGAATCGCGCCTTGGTCTGATGATGGCAGGTATTGATGAAAGGCAGGCCTCATGACCGCATCTTCGATGGCACGGCTGATTGATATTGTGATTTTGCCCTTGGTGAATTTGCTGGCGGCCTTTGTGGTGGCTGGCATCATCATTGCCCTGATTGGCGAGAACCCGTTTGAGGCGCTTGGTGTGATGATTAAGGGCGCGTTTTATTATAAGGGCGCGCTTGGCTATACGCTTTATTATACCACGAATTTCATCTTTACAGGCCTTGCGGTGGCGGTCGCGTTTCATGCCTTGCTGTTCAATATTGGCGGTGAGGGGCAAGCGGCGATTGGCGGGCTTGCCATCGGTCTTGTGGCCTTGCTTAT
>DBMZ01000162.1:14553-16219 GCA_002299005.1 Alphaproteobacteria bacterium UBA685
TGGGCGGTGTATGGGGTGCGATACCTGGCTATTTGCAGGCAAAGCGCGGCTCGCACATTGTTATTACGACGATTATGTTTAATTTTATCGCCGCCTCTATCATGGTCTGGCTATTGGCTGGCCCGCTGATCGCGCCGGGGCAAATGTCACCTGAGACAAGCTCATTTGCGGATGGGGTTGCTTTGGCAAAGATTTATGTGCTGGCAGGGTATCTTGGCTTTGATATGGCGCGCTCACCTTTGAACCTATCCTTTGTCATCGCGCTTATATGCTGTGTGGGTGTGTGGGTGTTGATTTGGCGCACGCGTCTTGGCTATGCGATACGTGCGACAGGCTTTTCTGAGAAGGCGTCGATTTATGGCGGTCATCAGCCAACGCGCATCATTATTATCACGATGGCGATATCTGGCGGCCTTGCGGGCATGATGGCTTTGAACGAGATTTTGGGCGTTCAGCATCGCGTGATTTTGAACTTCACCGCTGGTTATGGCTTCACAGGGATTGCGGTTGCTTTGATGGGGCGTAATCACCCCGTTGGCATTATCTTTGCCAGCTTGCTTTTTGGTGTGTTGTATCAAGGCGGCGCAGAGCTTGATTTCGAATTTCAGACAATCACCCGTGAGATGGTGTTGATGATTCAAGGTCTGATCATCCTATTCTCAGGCGCCTTGGCCTATATGTTCAACCCGCCTTTGCAAAAGATACTGACGGCTTTGTTCGTGAAATCAGACGCCAAGGAGGCATAGATGGCAGATTTATGGCTTCAATTTATCCTAACGATTGATGCGACCTTCCGCGTTGCGACGCCGCTTATCTTATGTGCGATGGCAGGGATTTTCTCTGAACGTGCGGGCATTATTGATATCTCGCTGGAGGGTAAAATGCTGATGGCGGCCTTTTTGGCTGGCACGGTCGCGGCGATATCTGGCTCGCCTATCCTTGGTCTTGGTGCGGCGATTACGGTCTCTGTGCTATTGAGCCTTGTGCATGGCTTTGCTTGTATTACGCATAAGGGCAATCAGGTGATTTCGGGTCTTGCGATTAACATCCTTGCCTCTGGTCTGACGGTCACATTAGGGATTGCGATTTTTGCCAGAGGTGGACAGACGCCGTTGTTGATGGGCGACCAAAGATTTGGGTCAATTCACTTGCCGTTCGCTGATTGGATGGGGGATAATATCCCGTTTTTTGGCACCATATATAAAGAGATTATCTCAGGTCATAATGTGCTTGTGTGGCTTGCTTTTGCGCTTGTGATTGTGACATGGGCGGTGATATTCCGCACCAGCTTTGGGCTCCGTTTGCGCGCTGTGGGTGAGAAGCCTGAGGCGGTGGATTCTGCGGGCATGTCTGTTTCTGCCTTGCGCTTTCAGGCGGTTTTGATTGCCGGTGTGCTGACAGGGATTGCCGGCGCGTATCTCTCGACCGCGCATGGGGCAGGCTTTGTGCGTGAGATGACGGCTGGTAAGGGTTATATCGCGCTGGCGGCCATGATTTTTGGCAAATGGCGGCCGGGGCCAGCTTTGGCGGCTTGCCTGATGTTTGGCTTCCTAGATGCGCTTGCCGCCCGCTTGCAAGGTGTCTCATTGCCTTATGTGGGTGAATTATCGGCTGATTTGATCTTGGCCTTGCCTTATGTGATGACCGTGGTGCTGTTAGCAGGCTT
>DBMZ01000031.1:0-1551 GCA_002299005.1 Alphaproteobacteria bacterium UBA685
TCTTTGGTGAAATCAAGCGGCAAGCGGTGATGTTGATAGCGCACCGCCATATCAAGTGATAAATCAATCGCATTTAACTCAATATGTGCCAGCGCATGAAGCAAGGCCACGCGCCCTGTTACGCCTCTGGAAATGCGCCTTTTGGGCACAAAGCGCGGCGCCATAAGATCAGGCTTGTCAGGGCGCCCGGGCCTTATTGGCACGTCGACTTCTGAGACATGATTATGGCTACCATCACAGATAGCGGCATAGGCGATACGCGCTTTGCGGGCTTTTTCAAGCGGGTCCGCACAGGCAAGCGCCTCTAGGATAAGGGGGGCGGCATCAGCCATTTGATATTAGCCGCCTGAGCGAATATGGCTTAACACATCTTCGGCATGGCCCGGCACTTTGACCTTTGGCCAGCTATGCAAGATTGTGCCGTCAGGGCCGATAAGGAAGGTTGCGCGCTGGATACCCATATAGCTGCGGCCATACATTGACTTTTCAGTCCACACGCCAAAATCTTCACAGACGCTGGTCTCATGATCCGCGCCTAGCAAGCAGGTTAGCTCATGTTTGGCTCTGAATTTTGCTTGCTTTTGCGGTGTGTCTTTTGAGATGCCAATGACGACCGTATTGGCGGCATCAAATTCGGTTTGCAATTGCGAGAAGGCAATCGCCTCTTTGGTGCAACCAGATGTGTCTGCTTTTGGGAAAAAGAAGACGACCACATTTTTGCCCGAATAATCACTTAAATTGAAATGACCATCATCTGTGGCAAGGCTGATGGCAGGTGATGCGTGTCCAATTTCGACCATGAGGATATCCTTTGAGGTGCGTTTGTTATATTGCTCTATAAGGTAGTCATTAGCATCTGTTTTGGCAAGCATCTGAAGCTTTGTATAAAGACGATAAAATCTGTTAAAATACGCTAGGAATCAAAGCTTAAAAGGCGCATGAAGATTTTGGATTTTAGATGCGGGCGCTTTTGTCGCAACAGATGTGAGCATAAAAGGCAGAGTTTAACGTGGCAATAGATGCGGGGCCTCCCCCGAATAAGGCAGACAAACAGCCCATCACAGGTGGAACTGTTGAGGTGGCTAGCCATGCCCATTGGCTGAGGCCCGTTGGTCTATTTATCGCCAAGTTGCTGTTTTTGCTTGGTCTGTTAGGCGCCATTATCGCAATTGCTGTGGGGATCTATATCGCCCAAGCAGGCGGGCTGAAACGCCTTATTGAGACAGAATTTTCACTGCCAGACGATGATGTTGAAACGCGCCTTGGGGCGGTGCATCTGCGCCTGTTTGATAGGGGCGCGTTGGCGGCGCTTGAATTGTCAGATGTTGTGGTGATGGGGGGCGGGCAGGCCTTGCGCTTGCCACAGGTGCGTGTTGATACAAGACCGGCCGCGTGGCTTGAGGGGCAATTTTGGCAAGTGGAATTATCCGCTTTGACGCTGGATTTGGTGCAACAAGGCGATATGTTCCAGCTATCAGGCGCGCTTGCCGATAGCTTTGCCCAATTCAAAAAACAGGCAGATAGCCAGAATAACAACCGAACTGGCACGGG
>DBMZ01000031.1:1760-5035 GCA_002299005.1 Alphaproteobacteria bacterium UBA685
ACGGGGCAGGCATATGCCGGGCAAAGCCGTATACCATCATCACTTGCCTTGCTGGCTAATCGGCAATTGAAATTATCGAACAGCATTGTGCGTCTGCGCAACGCAGATAATAACGCACAGGTGCAATTAGATGATTTAACACTATCGCTTATTTATGATGAGCAGGAAAATCTTATCCTGTCAGGTGCCGCGTTTCTTCAAGGGCATAAGCCACAAAGTGAGGGGCCAAATGCTACCTTGTCCTTTGATGCGCTTAGCAATCTGTCCTCAGGTCTGACAGAGGTATCTTTGCGCACAATGGCGGCGCCTCTTAATGCGTTTTCGCCCTTTGTGCCAAGCACTGTTCAGCCCTTCACAGATTTAGGCGATTTAGATAGCACGCTGACTTTGGTGTTTGACGGCGCACAATTGCAAACAGGGTCTGGCAGCCTGTCATCATCGGGGGGCACCTTGCCGAACGGGGCGCCGCTTGAGGTGCTTGAGAGCCAATTTCGCTATAGTCGCCAAGATGATTATCTAAGCATCTCTCATTTAAGGCTGTCTTTGCCTGATGGTCAGGCGATCACATTTAAGGGCGATGTGGTGAGCCTATCAAAGCCGCAAATTGGTTTTGGCGGGACTTTATCTCTCACCGATATTCCGATTGATGCCCTCTTGTCGGAATGGCCAACACAGGCTTTGCCAGATGTACGCGCCTATATGATCGCAAGCTTTTCTGGCGGAGATTTTCAGCGCATGTCTCTTGATTTCACGGGACAATATCAGCCGCAAACAAGCGCGCTATCCTTGTCTGATTTATCCTTTATGGGTGAGGTTGATAATGTGCGCCTAGAGACTGATTTGGGGGATTATGCACAGATTGTGGGGACGGCCAATGGCCAACTAGCCCTTGAAGTTATGTCTGGCGGTTTGTTGAAAAACGCGACGGCTTCTTTGCAATTAAAGGATGGGTATATTACGCCAAAAGGGGCAAAAGAGGCCTTGCGCTTTAGCGAGATGCGCGGCGATATTTTCTATCAGCCGGGCCAGCTAGCGCTGTCTGATCTGACTGCCAGCTTTATCGATAGTGGCACGTTGAACAGCGATATTACCGTGGCCTTTACTGCCGCAAGGACGCTTGAGAGCGTTGATTTCAACCTTGCGAGTGATGAGATTTTATTAGATACGATACGCGCACTTATCCCGTCTGTTATGATGCCGACCACCACCGCCTATATGGATAAGACGCTGTCAGGCGGCTTGCTCTCACAGGCCAATATCAATCTCTCTCTGACAGTTGATGAGGGCAGGTTTGCTATCAATGCCCTAACAGGTCATGCCCTGCTTGAAGGGGTCGATTATCGTTATTTAGACGACCAAGAGGCGCTTGATAATCTATCGGCAGAGCTGGCGTTTCACGATAATGAATTTGTGATTGATCTCCTCACCCCAGAGGGCGGCTATCAAGCGCCCGCCTTTGAATTAGCATCAGCTAATCTGGTGATAGCGCCGCTGATTAGCGATGATGTGCGCGCGAGGCGTGATATCAAAATCAGGCTTGATGCGCAGGCTGACATTCCCAAAATTCTGCCATTATTAGACGCGCCGCAAATAGCGCTGCTTGATAAATTGCCCGTCAATTTTGCCAATGCCACAGGCGCGGTGCGCGCGCGTATCAATATGGGCGGGCCTTTGCAGCAAAATGAGGGCTTGCGTCTATTGCCTGATAGGGTCGATGGCGTGCTAACAAATATGGCGGCTGAGGGGCTTTATGAGGGGTATGATCTAACAGATGCTGAGATTGTGTTTGGCTATGATGGTAAGCGTTTTGATGCCTCGGGATCTGCGAGCCTGAATGACATTGCGGGGACTTTTTCATTCGTCCAGCAAGATGATGTGATTAACATAAGCGCACAATCCCCGCCACAAGATACGCTCGCAAAGCTGGCAACAGACCTATCTGGTCAAGCGATTACGGGCGCGATAGGCGGGCGGTTATCTGTTGAAACAAAAGATAAGGGCCAGACAGTCACAGCCATCATATCTGCGGATGTGACGGGCGCGTCTATCCATGTGCCGGCGTTGAATTGGACGAAATTACAACGCGAGACAGGGCGCGCGGTTGCCACATTTGAAATAGCTGATGGCATGCTTCAAGGCGTCGATAATATCACCATAGAAGCAGGCGATCTGGTCGCCTCTGGTCAAATTGCGATGACGCAAGATGGCCAATTACAATCCGCCTCTTTTGCTAATATGTCATGGGCCGGTAATCAGATAGATGAGGCCATCATTCTAAGACAGCCAGACGCAGATGGTGAGGATAGCTGGTCTGTCATCGCCCAAGGGCCTGTGATTGATTTGCGTAATTTGCGCGCAGATGATCAAGATGATGACCAAAATGAAGATCAAAATATGGGCGAGGTTAATCTGGTGTTTGATGTGACCTCTGAGCGCTTGATGATTGATGATAAGGTCGCGCTGTTTGGCCAGCTAACAGGGGCGGTGAACACCAATGGCAATGGTGAGGCACTGTTGCAAGGCGCCTTGCTTTATGATGGCACGCCGCTATTGGAAGAAGGCACAATCGAAGCTGTCTTTGGCACAGGGGGCGAGTATCTGTCTGCGGTTGGCCTGATTGGCGGGGCAGAGGCGCGGCTTGAATTTAGCCCTGATGAGGTGGGGGGATCTATTCTTATCATCAACACGCAAAATGCCGGGCGTGTGCTATCGGGGCTCAATATCACTGATACGATTCGCCAAGGGCGGATGGTGCTGACAAATCAGTTCAAATCAGATGGGTTTGAAAATTATGATACGACGATACAGCTAGAAGATTTTAATGTCATCGAAGCACCTGCCGCGGTGCGTGCTTTTTCAGTGCTTGGTCTAGCGGGTCTCTATGCGCTGGTCGAGGGCGATGGCACGCGCTTTAGCACAGGTGAGGCGCGTATCGAGACCAGAGGCAGTGCGCATAAAATCACCAACCTTGTGGCAAGTGGCGGTGCGGTTGGCCTGTCGATGGTCGGGGAATATAATAGCGAGACACGAAAGGTTGATGTCAGTGGTAACCTTGTGCCTGTTAATCAATTCTCAAAAATCATTGGGGCTGTGCCTCTGCTAGGTGATTTATTGGCAGGTGTGGATAATGCCGGTATCTTTGCCACGCAATTTAATGTCACAGGCGATATTGATGAGCCGGTGACAAATGTGAATGCCGCCTCATTAGTGCCGGGTGTCTTGCGTGATATCTTTAGCCCTGATTGGTTGGGGCGTGAAGCTGATAGGTTGTTTGG
>DBMZ01000031.1:5115-8588 GCA_002299005.1 Alphaproteobacteria bacterium UBA685
CAGATGATGAGGCACAATAAAAGGCGCCCAAATTGAGCGCCTTTTGCTTCGTTTCAAAGTTATCTCTAAAGCCGGTCTAGCGAAGCACTATCAGGGCGTGGCGTTTTTTGCCGGCTGATAATTGGCACTTGCCGTCTTGGAAATCAGCCAGTGATAAGCATGCCTCATCACTTGTGATAGATGTGCCATTGACCCGCGCACCGCCGCCTTTGATAAGACGACGAATTTCACCCTTTGAGGCCGCAAGCTCTGTCTGGATAAAGGCATCTAGGACAGATAGGCCTTCGACCTCATCTTGTGCGCGTTCAATTTGTGGCAGGCCATCGGCCATCTGGCCTTTGGCGAATGTCTGCAAAGCTGTCTCGGCGGCGGCCTTTGCGGCTTCTTCGCCATGGCAAAGGCGCGTCGCTTCATTGGCAAGAATAATCTTAGCCTGATTAATATCTGCGCCTTCAAGTGCTTCAAGCTTTTGTACATCTTCGAGCGGTAATTCTGTGAATAGGCGCAAGAAGCGGCCGACATCAGCATCTTCGGTATTGCGCCAGAATTGCCAGAAATCAAAGGTTGAGAGGCGCTCTTCATTGAGCCAAATCGCGCCGCCAGCCGTCTTGCCCATTTTGGCACCAGAGGCGGTTGTGATCAAAGGCGAGGTAATGCCGAAAATTTCCTGTGCATCAACACGGCGGGTCAAATCAATGCCTGTGACGATATTGCCCCATTGATCAGAGCCACCAATTTGCAAAGAACAGCCATAGCGGCGGCGTAATTCAAAGAAATCATAGGCTTGCAAAATCGCATAGTTAAATTCCAAGAAGGATAGGTTTTGTTCTCTATCCAAACGCAATTTAACAGATTCCATCCCCATCATCCGGTTGATCGAGAAATGCGCGCCATAATCACGCAGGAACTTGATGTAAGATAAAGAGCTAAGCCATTCATCATTATCAACCATGATGGCGTCTGTCGGCCCATCGCCAAAGGTCAGATATTTCTCAAATATCTTCTTAATGCCGTTTTTATTCTGTTCAATATCCGCATCTGATAATAGCGGGCGTGCTTCATCCTTGCCTGATGGGTCGCCAACCTTGGTTGTGCCGCCGCCCATCACAACAATCGGCTTATGGCCGGTGCGTTGCATCAAACGTAGCATCATAATCTGGACTAATGAGCCCACATGGAGCGAGTTTGCGGTGCAATCAAAGCCAATATAGCCCGTGACGGGCGAGCTGGCCGCACGTTCATCAAGACCTTCAAGGTTGGTGGCTTGGTGCATGTAGCCGCGCTCAGTTAATATCTTCAAAAAGTCAGATTTCAATTCAGCAGTCATATCCGTCAGGCTCATCTAGTGAGAAGGGGCGTGCAGGCGCACAAAATGATGTTTAATCTTCAAAAATAGGCTTTGGCTTATCAAGATAGGTGCCGATAGCAGATACCGCCTCATCAAGATGGCCAGAGAAGAAGTTATTCGCCCCTTCAATTTCAGCGACCTCAATATCAACGCCTTTTTGCTTTGAGATTTTATCCACCAGCATATGGACACGCTCAATCGGCACATCTTCATTCTGGTTACCATGAACGATGAGGCCAGAGGCAGGGCAGGGCGCCAAAAAGGCAAAATCATGCGTTACCGCTGGTGGTGATACGGCCAAAAAGCCAGTGATCTCAGGGCGGCGCATCATCAGCTGCATGCCAATCCACGCGCCAAAAGAAAAGCCCGCAATCCAGCATTCGCTTGAGCCCGGATGCTGTGCTTGCAACCAATCCATGGCTGAGGCGGCATCTGAAAGCTCTCCCTCGCCCTTATCATAGGTGCCTTGTGATCTGCCAACACCGCGGAAATTAAAGCGCATCACCGAAAAGCCGCGCTCTTGCAACAGCTTATATTTCGCAAAGGTCACACGGTTATTCATCGTGCCCCCTCTGTCAGGTTCAGGGTGCAGGATAAGCGCGGTTGGCGCATTTGGGTTGTCGCTAGGCATATAGCGGCACTCAAGACGCCCTTCTGGGCCATTAATAATCACTTCAGGCATTTTTATCCCCGTTCTACTCTTCCTTTTCCCAAGGCTTGTGCTTATATCCTAAAAAACTGGCTATTCCAAGCGTCATGATATAATATGAGCTATTGAAAAGTGTTGGGATAGAGACTTGTAAGCAAGGGCAAAGAAGCATGTTTTCAAAATTGGCCGCAGATTTAAGAGCGATTAAATATCGTGACCCTGCCTTTGGTAGCTTTATTACCGCGCCTTTTATCTACCCTTCATTTCAGGTGTTACTCGCTTTTCGTATGGCGAACCCTTTATGGCGTGTTGGCATACGGTTTCCTGCGCGCCTTTTGATGCAGGTTGCCCGCTGGCTGACAGGGATTGAAATTCACCCCGGCGCCACCATTGGCGCCGGTCTGTTTATCGACCATGGTATGGGTGTTGTGATTGGTGAGACAGCCGAGATTGGCCGTGATGTGACCTTGTATCATGGCGTGACTTTAGGCGGTGTTATGCCGGCTATTGGCGCAGAAGAGCAACGCTGTGTAAAGCGTCACCCAACCTTGAATGATTATGTAATTGTCGGCGCTGGTGCACAGGTGCTAGGGCCTATCACAATTGGCCGCTGTGCGCGTATTGGCGGTAATTCTGTGGTCACTAAAGATGTGCCAGAGGCGATGACTGTTGTGGGTGTGCCAGCACGCCCAATTCCCCAGAAGGCGAGCACTGAGGATGGGTTTAAGGCCTATGCGGTGACCCCTGAGGCAGGCGAAGATTTCCGCGAGAAAACCATTCAAGGCCTATCACAAGAAATCACAGAATTACGACGCGCTTTTGAGGCTATGAAAGACGAGAATTCTGACTTGCCGGTGGCAAAACAGGCCCGCAAATCATCTGAAGCGCAAGCAAAGAAATAAGCGTCTCTTTTATGTCTAACGAGCAAATTTATCTTGATCATAATGCGACCTCACCTCTTCGCCCTGAAGCAAGAGAGGCGATGATAGAGGCGATGGGGCCACCATTGAACGCCTCATCTATTCATGATGCGGGCCGCAAAGCGCGGATGCTGGTTGAGGGCGCGCGCATGCAAATTGCTTCTGCGCTGGGGGCACGGCAGGCAGATTTGACCTTCACAAGTGGGGCAACTGAATCGAATAACATGGTGCTTGCAGGCTATCAGACCATTATCACAAGCGCGGTTGAGCATAGCGCCATCATAGCGCCGCGCCCTGATGGCGTGCGTATCGCGGTTGACGCGCAAGGGGTAATAGACCTTGGCGCACTTGATAAATGCCTTAGCGCGCTAGATGAGGATGCTAAACCCACAACACTTGTCAGCGTGATTGCCGCGAATAATGAGACAGGCGTCCTCCAGCCCTTGGATGAGATTGGTCGTATCTGTCAAACACATCAGGTGGATTTTCACTCTGATATGGTGCAAATGGCTGGCAAAATCGCGCTTGATATGGCGATAGACGGCCTGAGCTTTGC
>DBMZ01000031.1:8787-12884 GCA_002299005.1 Alphaproteobacteria bacterium UBA685
GGTCTTGCCTCCTATCAAGAGATGGGCCAGTGGCGTGATGTGGCCGAAGCAGATTTATTGGCAAGCCGCGATGATGTGACGGTTTTTGGCAGCGATGCAAAGCGCTTGCCAAATACCTCATCTGTGGCGCTGGCTGGTGTGACCTCAAGCACCGCGCTGATGTCGCTAGATATTAAGGGGTTTTGCCTAAGCTCTGGTTCTGCTTGTTCTTCTGGCAAAGTGAAGGCAAGCCATGTGATAGAGGCGATGGGTTATGCACATCTTGCGCCTCATGTTTTGCGGATTTCTTCTGGCTGGAATACCCAAAAAGAAGACTGGCAAAAGCTTGTCAAAGTGCTTTCAACATTATAAGAGCTAGTGAGCGAATTTTTGGTCGCATGCGCCCCTGATAGTGATGGGGCATGCGCAACAATGGAGATACGGATAATGCCTGTTATCAATTTTATCAAACCAGATGGATCTGAGCACGCGATTGAAGCGCGCGAGGGGGCTAATTTGATGGAAGTGGGCCGCGATGCTAATATGGGTGTCGAGGGCACTTGTGGTGGCTCTTTGTCATGTGCGACATGTCATGTTATCTTTGACGAGGCAGGTTTTGCCCTTGTGGGCGGTGCGTCTGAAGATGAGATGGATATGCTTGATCTGGCCTTTGGTGTTGAGCCAACATCACGCCTTGGTTGCCAGATTAAAGTCTCAAGCGAACTAGATGGCCTGACTGTGCGCGTGCCAGAAGATTATTAAAGAGTCTGGAAACTTATGAGCCAAGCAAGTACATCACCTGAGGGCATAGCATTTGAGGGGGTAAACTCTCTCGGCTTTGCGAAACCTCCATCCCAGACACGGGTTGTGGTGGCGATGTCTGGCGGGGTCGATTCCTCTGTGGTGGCAGCGATGCTTCATGATGAGGGCTATGAGGTGATAGGTATCACCATGCAGCTTTATGATCATGGGGTGGCGATTGATGTCAAAGGCGCGTGCTGTGCCGGGGCCGATATTCATGATGCAAGGTCAGTGGCCGCGCGTCTTGATATTCCCCATTATGTGCTGGATTATGAATCTCTTTTCAAAGAGCAGGTGATGGAAGATTTCGCCGATAGCTATTTGAAAGGCCATACGCCTATCCCTTGTGTGCGTTGCAATCAGACGGTGAAATTCAAAGATTTGCTGAGTACTGCAAAGGATTTGAAAGCGGATTGTCTTGCCACCGGCCATTATGTGCGCCGGGTTGATGATGCGGGTGTCTTGCAGTTGAAAAAAGGGGTCGATGAGGGGAAGGATCAATCTTACTTCTTATTTGCGACCACCAAAGATCAGCTTGATTATGTGCGGTTTCCCCTTGGCGGTATGACCAAGGATGTGACCAGAGATTTGGCGCGCAAATATGATTTAGTCGTCTCTGAAAAGCCTGATAGCCAAGATATCTGTTTTGTGCCGAACGGCCGCTATGGTGATGTCGTGCGCCGTCTGCGCCCAGGTGCGGTTGATGAGGGCGAGATTGTCCATCTTGATGGCACAAAGCTTGGCACGCATAAGGGTGTGATTGACTATACAATCGGCCAAAGGCGCGGTCTTGGTATTGGTGGTCGCAAAGACGCGCCTGAAGATGAGGGGCCGCTCTATGTGGTGGCGATTGACGCTGATAGTCACCGTGTGATTGTCGGCCCGAAAGACGCGCTGGCGGTAAGGGATGTGTATCTGTCTGATTGCAATTGGCTGGTTGACCATCATAAGGCTGAGGCTGGTGTGATGATACGTCTGCGCAATACAGGCACGCCTGTTAGCGGCCAGATTATGGGCGAGGAAGATGGGCTTGTGCATTTGCGTCTAGATGAGCCGCAATATGGCGTCGCCTGTGGTCAGGCAGGGGTGCTATATGATGGCAGTGATAGCGCGCTTGTCTATGGTGGCGGCTGGATTACCAAGGCGCCAACCATCGCAGAGACAGCCATATAGGGGGGGCTGTGTTTGGGAATAGATGTTAAATTGCTTTACGGGTCATTTTACATTTGACATATCGTCATCAAATTCTTAAAAACCACTCACCAGCACGGATGGCGGAGTAGCTCAGCTGGTTAGAGCAGCGGAATCATAATCCGCGTGTCGGGGGTTCGAGTCCCTCCTCCGCTACCAACTTTTATCTTCAGTAAATCGTTGTTTTCTCTTGGTTCTTCTGCCTTTAAACGCTAGTCACAACCTCGTTGTGGTTATGGCTAGATTCGCATCTTACGGGCTCTTTTGTCAAAGCATTTGTGACCCAGTTGTGACTGAGATGTGACCATGGTGACAGCGTGTAACCTATGGACAGCTTATGTCTGCGGCCATTATCTTGCGTGAATCGGTAGGACGATTTGTGACTGAGAGTGACATGGGGCTGGTTTTTGTTCCATGCCCCTGAAAAGACACCCCCGGTGGGTAGACACAAACACAACTTGAAAAAGACCGTTAAAGGGTTGGTTGTTGTTACTATCTCAGATAACCTCCACCTTCTTCCATCAATATCCTCCATCATCTTCGCCTTTAGTTGCCCCTGGTCCTTCGGTTCAATTAGATTAGTGATGAATAATAATAGAAGTGGTGGTTGAATACCATGTTGCTCTATGAATTTAAGTAACCCACGAGCAACGAAATAAATGCTCCAACATGAACAGCAATAATCGCCTTATCTTTCCACATAACACCCACAGCAAACCACAAAACAATTCCAAGGAAGAAAAGATAGACGTTCCATGGGGTGTAATTAAGACCGGTTAAGCCATATCCAAACAGTTGGATAACGGTCGCAATCCACTTCACTATATCCACCTTTTGCACTGCTTTTGTTGCCATGCTTTAGTTCCCCATTTAATTCAGTCGTGTTTGTAGTAGCTTACAATCAGCAGTGCAACCACCTTAGAATTTAATGATTTTTGGAGATTGCCTGAGAGACTTTTAATACCAGTTAGACACGATAGACCAAATAGGAGGCTGGAGTGCCGCTGGTGTGGGACAAGCCTATGGAGAAGGTTACAAACTTCATAAAAAGAAAGATTGGCTTTTTCAGATAAGCTAGACAGGGTGTGACATTCCTAGGTTAGCTCAGTTTAGGCAATAGGTTGGGAGATAGAAAATGCATTTTTGCATCTGGTAGTTCCCAATGAGGCTTCCTTCCTACAGCCTGTTCTAATAAAACCAACTCATCGTCATAGTGACCATATGGATAGTCAAATTCAGGCGTTACGAAATCACCTTTGTCATTTATTGCTGTTGCATTGTGGTAGCTGTTCTTGAGTTGTTGTTTTTCACCTGAGCTCGAAGCTCCAAATTCTATATGGCCATAGCAACAACAAATGTAATCGTTTGGCTGTGAGATGTTTACGTTAACATAAAATCCAGTGCCCCTGATAGAAGCCGTGGAGTTTGGCATCAACAGTTCGGTTTGTCGGCTGTTTCTCGGCTTAAGAACCGCAATAGTTTGTCCTGATAAGATTTTAAGTTTATTCAAAACACCGTCGTTGTCTAATTCTACTTCGGCTTCAAAATTGGAATCAGTAAGAAATGCGTCCTCACCTACAACAAATATAGTTTGCTCGTCGTTGGAAGAAACTCTTGCAGCTTTCTTGGCCTTAAATGCGTCTATATCAAGGCTGCCATTTAATGTTCTAATGGCATCAGTGTTTTGTGCAAAAGTCAGTTTTGGCATCATTAATGCACTTACAAAAATCCCTGTGAAACTTCTTCTCGACATACAATTGCAACTCAAAACAACACTCCTTATTTAAAACCACCCGCACAGTTACACACAGAAAATCTCGGGATAACAATGGGTTGACGTGGGTATCGTGGGTACGATGAGTAAGGGAATGGTGCGGCTGAGAAGCTGCCGTTACCTATGCCCTGCGTCAACTCAAGTCACCCTTGAGCAATATCAATAGGTTAGACAATCACTGAATCGTGTCAATAGGCACATTTGTTATACTGGGTGTTATACCAGCGGAGACTTGAGACTCCTGGGGACTTAAGTGACCCCCGGTGGGTGAAGGCAAACAGTGTTTCAAAAAGTCTGTTAAAGGTTCGTCATTATTTCTTGTTATTGTTATGTGTTGATTATGAATAGAGGA
>DBMZ01000163.1:0-5191 GCA_002299005.1 Alphaproteobacteria bacterium UBA685
GCTGCTGAATAAGAAAGCTTTTGAAAGGCTAAACTAATATGACCCCAAAGCGGTTAGACAAATGAGAGGTATCAGAGATGGTAGAGCGTCGCTGCATAGCCTCAGGAGAAACCAAATCAGCTGAAGAGTTGATCCGCTTTGTGTGCGGGCCAGATGGGGCATTAGTGCCTGATTTGGCCCAAAAACTGCCTGGTCGCGGCTGTTGGCTCAGCCTTGATCCGGCGGCGGTTAAAAAAGCCTGTGATAAGGGCTTATTCAAACGACATATTGAGGCAAATGCGCCGCCTTATGAGGCACTGCTTGCCCAATTAGTAGACCTATTGGGTAAAAGATTCCAACAATCACTGGCATTGGCGCGAAGAGCGGGCCTTGCCATTGGTGGTGGTGGGCGCCTTTCAAGCTATGATTATATGGAAGGTATGCTGGTCGCTTGTGATGCGTCGCGGCGTGAATCAAAGGCCCATGTGCGGCGTCTGATGCCTGAATGGGTGCATGATGGGTTTGATTCTACCTTGCTAGGCCCTGCTTTTGGCAGAGATACGCTTGCCTATATTGGCATCTTGCCTGACCCAAATGGAACGGCGGGCGGTCTTTGTGCACGCTTAAAGGTCGATATCGACAGATTTGCCGCTTTTCTGCCCCCTTTGGGTTGTCAGGAAGGGGCTGACGGGTGTATTACACAAACGTCAATTAACAGTGAGACGATTGATTAAATCTTTATTCGCTTGCCCGTGGTGCTCATGAGCCGCGATAGCCGATTAAAGACAAACATCCAGTTAAATTGAGGACTGGGCCAGCCGAGAAAGGACTGGGTATGAGCGACGATACGAAAAAATCAAAAACCTTGAGTTTGTCAGGGAGTGGCACCTTATCGCTTGGCGGTAATGTTGACCCAACCGCATTGCGTGGTGGGCAAGCAGGTGGCCGTGCCAAGACGGTTCAAGTGGAAGTTCGTCGCAAGCGTGTGCCTCTGCCGCCATCTCGCAACGCCGCCGCCAAAGCAGCGCCCGCACCAGCCGCGCCTGTGGAGCCAAAAATTGAGGCACCAAAGCCAACGCCAAGTGAGGCTGATGACAAGCTAACAGCCGCAGAACGCGCAAAGCGTATGCAGGTGCTCCAGCAAGGTCTTGGCAAGAATGATGAGGCTGAAGAGCAAGCCGCTGATAACAATGTTGCCGCAGAGGCTGATGTAACAGCCCCGGCCGGCGAGGAAGCTGTTGAGGCTGCGCCTGCTAGTGAGCCTGTTGTAGAAGAAGCCCCTCTCTCGCCAAAAGAAGCGCGTCGTCGTGCTGAAATGGCTGAGCTAGAAGAAATCGAAAAGATTACGCAAACGCAAAAAGCGGCTGAAAAAGCCAAGCGCACAGAAGAAGCGGCCGCGCGTCATAAAGCGACCCAAGAACAATCAGGGCGCATTGCCCAATCAGGCCAGCCGCAAACACCATCTCAGCCAGGGCCTGTGGATGAAAATGCCCCGGCCCGCCCACAAGGTGGCAGACGCCGTGTGGAAGATGAAAATAATAACCGCCGCCAGCCAGCACGTCGTGAAGGCCCGGCGCGTCGTCAATCAGGCAAGATGACAATCTCACAAGCCCTATCAGATGGGGAAGGTGGTCGCCAACGCTCATTGGCGTCGGTTCGTCGTCAGCGCGAAAAAGCGCGTATGCGTGATGAGGCACCCGCGGTCAAACAGGTGCGTGATGTTATCATCCCTGATACCATTACCGTCCAAGAATTGGCCAACCGTATGGCAGAACGTGCCGCTGATGTGGTCAAAGAATTGATGAAGCTTGGCATTATGGCCACAGTGACACAGAATATTGACGCTGAAACAGCTGAATTGGTGACGATTGAATTTGGTCATAAGGTTAGCCGTGTCTCTGATTCAGATATTGAAGATGGTCTTGGCGGGATTGAGGATGATGAAGCCTCATTATTGCCTCGTCCGCCTGTTGTGACCATCATGGGCCATGTTGACCATGGTAAGACAAGCTTGCTTGATGCCATCCGCCAGACAGATGTCGCGGCAGGTGAATCAGGCGGTATCACACAGCATATTGGCGCTTATCAGATTACGACAGCCCAAGAAAATGTGATTACCTTTATCGATACACCAGGTCACGCCGCCTTTACCGAAATGCGCCTTCGTGGGGCGAACACAACGGATATCGTTATCCTTGTGGTGGCGGCAGATGATTCTGTGAAAGAACAGACCATCGAGGCGATTAATCATGCGAAAGCCGCGGGCTGTCCGATTATCGTTGCGGTGAATAAATGTGATAAGCCAGGCGCAGACCCTTCAAAGGTGCGCTCTGATCTGTTGCAGCATGAGATCATCACCGAAGATTTCGGCGGCGATATCTTGGCCGTGAATGTCTCTGCCCATACAGGTGAAGGCCTAGAGCGCTTGGAAGAAGCGATTATGTTGCAAGCTGAATTGCTTGAGCTGAAAGCCAATCCAAATCGTGAAGCTGAAGGCTCTGTGATTGAAGCGAAGGTTGAGCGTGGCAGAGGGTCTGTTGCGACTGTCTTGGTACAGCGCGGCACATTATCTGTCGGTGATATCTTTGTGATCGGCGCCGAATCAGGCCGTGTCAGAGCATTGCTGAATGAACGCGGTGAACAGCTAAAGACAGCGACGCCGTCAATGCCTGTTGAGATTTTAGGCCTGAATGGCACGCCAATGGCAGGTGATAATTTCACCGTCGTTGAAACAGACACAAGAGCACGTGAAATTGCCGAATATCGCAGACGTGTTATCCGCGAAAAAGAGGCCGTGGTCTCAGCGCGTGGGTCTGTTGAACAAATGCTGTCAGCGATTGCCGCAGGTGAAGCCGAAGAATTGCCAGTTGTCATTAAGACAGATGTGCATGGCTCGCTTGAAGCGATTAAGGTCGCGCTTGAGAATCTTGGCACCGAACAGGTGAAGGTGCGTTTCTTGACAGGCGGCGTTGGCGCTTTGTCTGAATCAGATATCTCATTGGCGGCCGCATCAAACGCGATTGTTATTGGCTTTAACGTGCGTGCCATCCCGCAAGCGCGTGATTTGGCCAAGCGTGACGGTGTTGAAATCCGCTATCACTCAATCATCTATGAGCTCATTGACGAGGTCAAAGCGGCGATGGGTGGTCTGCTATCACCAGATACGCAAGAAGATTTCATCGGCTATGCAGAAATTCGCCAAGTCTTTGCTGTCTCTAAGGTCGGCAAAATCGCTGGTTGTTTCGTCACCGAAGGTGTCATTAAGCGTGGCTGTAAGGTTCGCTTGTTGCGTGATAATGTGGTTATCCATGAAGGCAATTTGAAGACTTTGAAGCGCTTTAAGGATGAAGTGAAAGAAGTACGTGACGGCTTTGAATGTGGTATGGCGTTCGAAAATTATTCAGACATCCAAGAAGGTGATGTCATCGAATGTTTCGAGCTAACACAAGTTGCCCGTACACTTGATTAAGCCGCTTATGTCAGCGAATTCATAAGCCATTATTTGCGAGTTTGTAGGTTTGGGTAAAAAAGCAAAAGCACCATCAAAGGCTCCGAGCCAACGCCAATTGCGCGTTGGTGAGGAAGTGCGTCATCATATCTCAACAGCCTTGTTGCGTGGTGATGTTTATGTGCCAGAACTTGACGGTATTTCTGTGACAGTCTCAGAAGTATCTGTCAGCCCTGATCTGTCAAATGCCAGAGCCTATGTGACGCCTCTTGGCGGTGCGGATATGGATGAGGTCGTGGCGATTTTGAACGTTATCGCCCCTGATTTGCAAACCTATGTGGCCCAAAAAGTGCATTTGCGCCGTATGCCACGGTTGAAATTTATGGCTGACCATTCTTTTGATAATGCTGAGAAGATGTCATCTCTCATCGCTAAATTGCCGCCTGCTCTATCAGAGGGTGATGATGATGAGGCTCCCGACCATGATCAGGATGAGATCGCCTAATAATCTGAAATCGGCCTATCTTTATAGGCACATCCAGCTTCGTTACAGAAACCGCCCCGTATGAGCCAAAAAAACCGCAAAAAGACAGCCTCTGCCTATCATGGCTGGCTCGTGCTTGATAAGCCGCTTGGGATCAGCTCTGCGGCGGCGGTTGGGATTGTGCGCCGTAAATTTGATGGCGCGAAGGCCGGTCATGGTGGCACGCTAGACCCGCTGGCAAGTGGTATTTTGCCGATTGCGCTTGGCGAGGCAACAAAGACGACCGCCTATGCGATGGGCGCTGAAAAATCCTATGAATTTACGGCTAAATGGGGCGAGCAGACATCGACAGATGATGCTGAGGGTGAGGTCATTGCGCGCTCTGATATCATGCCGACTGATGAGGCTATACAGGCTGTATTGCCAGAATTTATCGGGTTTATCCAACAGACGCCGCCGGCTTTTTCGGCGGTGAAAATTGGCGGCAAGCGCGCCTATGCGATCGCCCGTCATGAAGGTGAGATGCCCGAATTGGCACCAAGAGAGATTCGCATTGATGATCTGGTTTTGCTGTCTCAGGCAGAGGGTCATGCGCGCTTTGCGGTTGATTGCGGCAAAGGGGCCTATATTCGCTCATTAGCCCGCGATTTGGGGCACAGGCTAGGCACAGTGGCGCATGTCACAGAGCTTCGCCGCACCAAAGTTGGACAATTTTCATTGAATGGTGCTATTTCGCTGGATTTTTTAGAAAATTTAAGCGATAGTGCCGCCGCATCACAGTATGTGATGCCAGTCTTGGCAGCGCTGGACGACATCCCGGCATTGCTTATTACGCCCGAAGAGGCACAGAAGTTGCGCTATGGCCAGCTTTTGGAGACAAAGCCTAGCATGGCATTATCGCAAATTTATAAAGCGGTGTGCGATGATACGCTGATTGCGCTTGTTGAAGTGCATGAAAAAGGTCTCAAGCCAATGCGGGTATTTAATTTATAACCAATAGGAGATATCCGATGTCGATTACCAAAGAAAAGAAAGCTGAACTTATTTCAGAATTCGGCGCCAATGCAGGCGATTCAGGTTCATCATCAGTACAGGTCGCTATCCTAACAGAGCGTATCCGCAACCTAACTGAGCATATGAAGACACATAAAAAAGATTTCGGCTCACGCCGCGGCTTGCTCACAATGGTTGGTCAGCGCCGCCACTTGCTTGATTATATCAAGCGTGGTGATGAAGCCAAATATAAGGCTTTGATCGAAAAGCTAGGCCTACGTCGTTAA
>DBMZ01000163.1:5496-7123 GCA_002299005.1 Alphaproteobacteria bacterium UBA685
GGCATTTTAAAGATGCCAAGAACGTGCCTTCTAACTATTCTTCATTCACATATCATAGATCTATAAATCGCAAATGAAGGCATGCCTTTATCGATAAGGGCCTGAATTACGCCCCTTTTGCGCCCTATGCACTGATAGACAAGCAAGATAAACGCCTTATATGAACTCATGTCACAGATGATAGGCATTTGTGGCAGTTGGACCGTCGAGAAGACACACAATATCCGAAACAAGGAAAAACAAATATGTTTCAAATTTATCGTAAAGAAATTGACTGGGGCGGGCGTACATTAACGCTTGAAACAGGCAAGGTTGCCCGTCAAGCAGACGGCGCTGTGATCGCCACATTGGGCGAGACATCTGTGCTATGTACAGCCGTTGCCGCAAAATCAGCAAAGCCTGGTCAAGATTTCTTTCCCCTCACTGTGAATTACCAGGAAAAGGCCTTTGCCGCTGGTAAGATTCCAGGTGGTTTTTTCAAGCGTGAAGGTCGTCCATCAGAGAATGAGACATTGGTATGCCGCTTGATTGACCGTCCTATTCGCCCGCTATTCCCAAAGAATTTCAAGAATGAGACACAAGTTATCTGTACAGTGCTTTCGCATGATATGGAAAACAACCCTGATATCGTGGCTTTGATTGGTGCCTCTGCGGCATTGACCATTTCAGGTGTGCCGTTCTTTGGCCCTATTGGCGCGGCCCGCGTTGGCTATGCTGATGGCGAATATATCTTGAACCCATCATTGGCTGACATGGAAACATCTGAGATGGATTTGGTGGTTGCCGGTACATCTGAAGGCGTTTTGATGGTTGAATCAGAAGCCAAAGAATTGTCTGAAGAAATTATGCTAGGCGCCGTTAATTTTGGTCACCAACATATGCAAAAAGCCATTGATGGTATCATC
This sequence comes from Alphaproteobacteria bacterium UBA685, assembly GCA_002299005.1. GTDB lineage: Bacteria > Pseudomonadota > Alphaproteobacteria > Puniceispirillales > Puniceispirillaceae > UBA685. The sequence goes on from DBMZ01000163.1 coordinate 6,402, forward strand.
GAATTGGCTGAGGCATGTGCAAAAGACCCGCGCGATCTGCCAGAAGAAGCGCCTGAGACAGCCAATGTAAAGGCCGCTTTGGAAACATTGCGCGCTGATGTTGAAGCTGCTTATGCGATTGCTGATAAGACAATGCGTCAGGCCGCGATTGGTGATGTCCGTGCCAAAGCCCTTGAGGTTGCAGGCGAGGAAGCTGATAGCGTTCTTGTCGGTGGTCTGATGAAAGGTCTTGAAGGTGATGTGGTTCGCTCATCAATCCTGAAGACTGGCAAGCGTATTGACGGCCGTGATACAAAGACGGTTCGCTCAATCGTCTCTGAGGTTGGCATTCTGCCACGCACACATGGTTCAGCCCTGTTCACACGTGGTGAGACACAGGCTTTGGCCGTGGCAACTTTGGGTACAGGCCAAGATGAGCAAATCATCGATTCATTGGCTGGCGAGAGCCGTGCGCGCTTTATGTTGCATTATAACTTCCCTCCTTACTCTGTGGGCGAGGCAGGGCGTGTTGGCTCTCCTGGTCGCCGGGAAGTGGGTCATGGTAAGCTTGCATGGCGTGCGGTTAACCCGCTTTTGCCATCAAAAGAAGAGTTCCCATACACAATGCGTGTTGTCTCTGAGGTAACAGAATCAAACGGCTCATCTTCGATGGCGACTGTTTGTGGTACATCATTGGCATTGATGGATGCGGGCGTGCCGTTGCACCGTCCGGTCGCTGGTAT
>DBMZ01000184.1:0-3861 GCA_002299005.1 Alphaproteobacteria bacterium UBA685
GGTCGATGACCATATTGCCACCTGTTGGTGCTATCACCGCAACCGCCCCTAGCCTTGCAAAGCCTCTGCCAAGCTGGCATCCGCTATCTGTTGATAATGGGTAAATTCATCTAAGACAGGCGTACCAAGCGCGGCTTCAAAATCTGTTTGGCTAGCTTGTTTGCTGGTGGCTTGTGTGGCCTCATCTCCCAAATTTGACTGAAAGATGCCAGCCGCACTAACCGGCAAGAAATCTTCATAGATAATCGGCGCAAGCGCAATTATCCCGTCATCAAGGGCTTGCGGCAAATCTGATGCGGTAATGGCGCCCCTACCAGCTGCCGCGCGCTGATAGCGGAAATAGCCAAGCCCTTCATCATGTATCTGGCGCCAATCATCGGGAAAGGCGCTGAAAATAGCGGCAAGCTTTTGCGTATATTCGGCCGCATTACTGCCATCTGCCGCAGGGGTGATCTCGGCACGTGTCTCAGCAAGGAGCCTGTCATAGAGCGCCCTGCCCTTTGGTGTCAGCGCAATGCCACGTGCCTCAATCTCGCCAAAGCGGGCCGTATGACCCGACATATCGTCAGATTCAAGAAATTGAACAGGCTCTGTCAGGGCCTTAAAGCTGGTTTGACGTAGCAAGATAGGACACTGCCTTTGCGGCGGGCCTTCGATGACGGCTTTGGCAGGCAAAGACGCATCACGCATGGCTTGCTGGGCCTTATCAATATCCAAGGTGCGCGGCGTTAAATGGTTGATATGCGGCCCCTGAAACGCCACCACATCAGCGATAAGGCGATGCAATTCATGAAGCTCATCATAGGTTTGTTTATGGACGCGCGCCTTGCCTGTCCACCGAAACGTCTCAAGAGCGGCTGTCACAAAATCAGCGGCATCAGCCTCATTGAGACCGCCATCTGCCTCAGCTTGCTCTGTTAGGCGCACCGCCTCATCATGAAAGATATTACGGCTCGCCAGCACTTGTTGCGCGGTGTCTCTTACGGCCTCATTTTCGATTAATTCGAGGCGCAAAAGGCTTGTAAATACGCGGAAAGGATTCGCCGCAAGCGCCGCTCTTGATGTCGGGCGAAAGGCGGTGGAATGAACCGGAATGCCCGCACTACCCAAATCATAATAGCTGACAGGATACATGCCCATAATGGCAAACATACGCCCTAGCATGGCCAACTCCTGCGCGGTGCCAACACGAATGGCGCCGTGACGCTCATCAGATAGACGCCTTGTATCCTCTGGATGCTGAGACAGGCCGCTTATGTGCAATGAGGCTTCATTTGTCTGTTGCACAATCTTGATCAAATCACCATAGGCAGGGACTTCGGCGCGATACATATGCGACATTGCGGCTGAAAATTTTGCGCGAATAACATCAGAAGAGATGAAATAATTATCTGGTGTGTTAGACTTCATGGCACTCACAATAAAAAGCTAGGAATAGGCAAAATCTATGCGTTGATTGTTTGAAATAGGATCCATTATACCCTACATCACAAAGAACAAATTAGCATGATAAAGATTTTGATCAACAGGAGCACAACGCAATGAAAGCGATTGGATATAAGACAGCCGGGCCTATCACGGCTGATAAAGCCCTAGAGGATATTGACGCCCCAATGCCAGAGCTTCGTGACCATGATTTATTGGTGCAAGTCAAAGGCATCTCAATCAACCCTGTCGATTCAAAGATTCGCACAAATGTCAGTCCTGAATCAGGTCATAAAATTATCGGCTATGATGCGTGCGGGACTGTCACAGCCGTCGGATCAAAAGTGTCTCATTACAGTATCGGCGATGATGTGTTCTATTCAGGCGATTTAACGCGCCCCGGCACCAATAGTGAGTTTCACGCCGTTGATGAGCGTATTGTCGGCAAAAAGCCCGCCAGCCTTGATTTTGAAGAAGCCTCTGCCCTGCCTCTGACAGCAATTACGGCATGGGAATTGCTGTTTGATAGCTTGAAAGTCACTGAACGCGCAGGTGCGGGCCAATGCTTGTTGGTGCTAGGCGGTGCGGGCGGTGTTGGCTCAATCCTCATCCAGCTGGCCAAAAAGCTGACAAAATTGACGATTATTGCGACCGCTTCGCGTGACGAGACGCGCGCTTGGGTCACAAAAATGGGCGCAGATCATGTGATTGACCACGCACAGCCCTTAGCGCCGCAAATGGAGGCGCTTGGCATGGTGCCTCATTATGTAGCTTCGCTTCGGGGCTCAGATAAAAACTGGCCTGAAATTGTGCAGATGGCCGCCCCTCGTGCGATGGTTGCTTTGATTGATGATCCGCAAGATCTGAACATTAATCTTGGTAAGCAAAAGGCGCTGACGATTGCGTGGGAGTTTATGTTCACGCGCGCCATGTTTGCGATGGATGATATGGATGAACAAGGCAAATTGCTGAACCGTGTCTCTCAAATGATCGATGATGGGCATTTGCAATCGACCATGACAAAACGCCTTGGTGCGTTGAATGCCGCAAGCCTAAAGGCGGCGCATGAAGAGCAAGAAACAGGCCGTGTCATTGGCAAAAACGTCATGGCAGGCCTTGGCGCTTAGTCGGCGTTTATAGCGGGAAAGCGGCACAGATGTTGAAACAGCTCATAGCCAAGATGAGACAAGATTTCTCGCCAGAGGATTGGCGTATATTGCGCCAATTTACCTTGAGTGTGTTGCTAGCGCTCATCTCTGTCGTCATCGTCGTGATGATGGTGTGACGCGCCAGAGTCTAAACGTGCTTGTTTTTACTAAGGCGGTGCTTATTAACTTGCTAATTCATCAGCTTGTTTCTATAACCACGAGGTGGCTGTGGGTTCCACACGCTCTTCGGAGTGTTCTCATAATCATCCTTAGAGGTCAGTTAGCTTGTTCTTAGGAATAAGATTTCTGGCCTCGTTTTATTTACGCCCCCTTTTCAGCATTAATGTGGTAATTATCCCCCATTTAATGCCCAATTAATTTACAGATAATTAAAGATAATCCTGAGGTTAACATGAGTAAATCAAATGAGATGTGGGAAGACCACTCTATCCATATCTATGTGCAACTAGCCGAAGGTGGCGCGAGCAAGCAGCAGATCATTGACTATGTGAATGAAAATCAGCCTGCGCCGATCGATAAAACACAAGCCTATGAAGCAGGCATTGCCGTGACGCAAGAAGAGTTTGAAGAGCGCGGCATGAGTGCCCTATTTGGCGAGATCGACCTAGTTGTCTATGCCTGCTATAATACCGCAAACGCGATGCACCGTGATAGCGAAGCCCTGCAAGATTGTGTTGAAAACTTCCCAAGAGCGCGGATGGATATTCAAACAAGTAGCAGCTACGACTAATCGCTCGCCGCTATCAGATAAGGATGCGCCCACACCGGCTATGGCTGTTGTGGGCTTTTTATTTTCCTCTGATGGCGATGCATTCACGGCATCCGGTACTGCCGCGCAAATGCAGGCGCGGTTGTTGTTCAAACGGGCCGTGAAGCTGGCAAATGATGGTGATTTTGGTGGTGTGGTTGACATAATCAACTAAGGAATAATCAAATGTTTCACCATGCACTTTGTGAAACTTCTTAATAATCGTCTCAGTATTATCTGGTTTAGATTTAGCCATTATTCCCCATCTTCCATCACAATTAACAAGACTGCGAGACATGGCGTCAAACTGCCCGCCTAACCGACCAACTCTTGCCGACTATATCGCACTTGGCAAAAACAACAATTTAAATGTCGTAAAAAGGGCCATAGCCTAGTTTTTTGGCGTGATGTCTTTTTGGCTGAGGTAATATATCAGCGCTTTGCGGCCGGTTTCATCATCGATGCCATCATATCCCATATAGGTGCCAGGCACGGTCGCCTTTGGTGATTTCAGGAAGG
>DBMZ01000184.1:4022-8774 GCA_002299005.1 Alphaproteobacteria bacterium UBA685
ATCGTAAAAACCTGATGGGGCCGCGCAGTAACAAACTTGCGACAGGCGTATTAGCTCGCAAAACTTACATATAAAACAATTCAAATATAGGTAAAAATGGCGACTCCGGGAGGACTCGAACCCCCAACCTGCTGATTAGAAGTCAGCTGCTCTATCCAGTTGAGCTACGGAGCCATATTACCAAATTTTAATGCGTCCAAGCGCCTTTTCTATCAAAGGCGAAATTGTCCGAATAAGTCTTCATGCGCAAAGTACGCTCTTTTGGGTTGCGCACTTCATAGCTAATGTTTTTTGCCTCAGCAAAGGCAATCGCCTCATCTTTCGTTGCAAAATAGATACGCACCTGACGCTGTGTATCTGCTGATGACTGCCACCCCATAAGGTTATCAGGCACGACAGCTGATGAACGCGGATGCTCCAAGACCCATCTTTTCGTCTTAGAACGACCAGATTGCATAGATGTCTTTGCTGGCTGGTAAATACGCGCTTTCATCACAACCCTCATAAAGCGAAAATCATTATTGCACGGTCTTATTACACCGCCTCATCCTGATTTGTAAAGCGTTAATCAAGCCTCTATGAAAGACGAAATAGCCGCCATAATGCGCCCACAACAACAAAACACGCAACGTTCTGTGTCGATGCTGACATGCTAACCAATAATGTAGGGAAATGGTCGGAGTGGAGAGATTCGAACTCCCGGCCCTCTGGTCCCAAACCAGATGCGCTACCAGGCTGCGCTACACTCCGACTATGCGCTTTCTACACCTAATGAGAACTGATTTGCAAGCCCAAAAAACGGCTTTTGTTATTGTTTTTTTAATTTTTTAACGAAGCATGCCATTCACGGCAAAAAATGCGTCAGCTTCGCGCCTAACTCTATACCATAGTGATTTGTGTCCCCTGCCGGTAGCTCTAGCACATATTGAACAGGCATAAGGGATGTCACGATGCGCTCTGAAAAAGGTGTTTGCGCTTCTGCTAGATGAACAAGCGTGCCGAATTCATCAAAAAATAGAATATCCAGCGAAAGCGGTGTGTTTTTCATCCAAAATTGCCGCACCGCCCTATCTGGCCATATGAATAGCATCCCTTGGCTATCGGTCAGCACCTCTCTATGCATCAGCCCTTGCGCACGTTTGGCATGCGTTTGGGCAATTTCAACAATCAAGGACAAGGATTGCGTATCATCAAGCGTGATCTCAATCTTTTGCAAAGGGAAGTCATTTGTCGATACCGCTTTTTGCGCAAATGCCAATGATGGCCCGATAACAGCCAGCATCGCAAAGGCGCATAGCCAGTGCTTCAATAGATAGTTAGCCGAATAAACCATAGAGCCCCTTAAACAATATCGCCAAGCTGTGTAAACCAGCTTTCTTGTGGATTGCGACCAAGGCGATGATGCCATGATAGACGCGTTAATAATTGAACAGAAGCATCTGACAGCCCTAAATCATACGGATCTCTGTTTGTGATTAAGGCCCATAACCCGGCCCAAGCCTTGGCGGTAATATAGGGATTGTAGCCACCACCACCCAGCACCATAGTTGGCTTTGAAAGGCCCAAAACATGGGACGCCGCGCGCCAATAGCCTTGTAATGTGTAGTTAAGCCTTGATTGCGGATCATCACGGTGCCCATCGGCGCCTGCTTGCAAGATGATAAAGGACGGCTGATGCGCTTCGATGAGGGGCATCACGCGCTGTTCCATCAATGAGAGCAATTCATAATCCCCTGCGTCTTCTTGCAACAGAAAATTATGCGCATTGCCGCCTCCCTTATCGCCTTCTTGGCCTGTGCGCGGCCACAGACCTGCTTGATGAAGGGAAATAATCTGTATTTGCTGATTATCTGCGTGCCATGTTTGCACCCCATCACAATGATGCGCGTCAATATCAATATAGCTTATCGCATCGCACGTATGATGGCTAAGCGTCTCAAGCGCGATAGCCGGGTCATTGACAAAGCAAAAGCCATTGGCAAAGCCGCGCATACCATGATGTGTCCCACCAGAGGGATTATAGACAATATCAGCACGGCCCTCAGCCAGATATTTGGCCCCTAGATAAGAGGCATTGGCCGCTGTTGCAGGACGGCTATAGACCTCTTTGAATATTGGGTTGCTAGCACGGCCAATTTGGAACTTATCTTTAAGCTCATCTGGCAGTGTTTGATCTGTCTGCGCTTGCCAGAGAGCGGCGACATAATCAGCTGAATGAAATTTCGAGAGACGTTCTATAGATGCCGGCGCTATCTCTTGATAATCAGCCGCTTCAAGCCAGCCTTCAGCGGTGCAAATATCAATGGCAGGCCAAACGCGGGCAATATTTAGCGGGTGATTATCGCCATAAAGTGAGTTTCGAAAAATATCACTGCCAAAAAATACACATTTTTGCTTGGTCATTTCTTGCCTGTAAAACCGAAATCCCTATATACATATAACAAAGGGGCCACACGTAAAAAGTGGCCCTTCGTTGAACTAATACATAGAGGAATATAGCCACATGGCAAGGACATATAAAGTCTGGAACTTTGTTCAAGAATATTCACTGTTGCTGATTATCGGTGCTGTTAGCGCCTTGATTTGGGCGAATACAGATTATGACAGCTATCATCATTTGGTTGAGATGGTCTTGATTGACCACAGCCCTGTTGGTCATCTGCATGATGGTCACCGTACGCTGACGCTGCATTATCTTATCAATGATGTCTTGATGGCATTATTCTTCGCAATGGCGGGTAAAGAAGTTTGGGAAGCGGTCATTTTGAAAAATGGCAGTCTTCGTGGACGCAAGGCTTTAACGCCCTTAATTGCCACAGCTGGCGGTATGTTTGGGCCGATTGGCATTTATTTCCTTGGCGCCTTTTTGCTTGGTAAATTTGCTGTATTGGCAAATGGTTGGGCTATTCCAACAGCCACTGACATTGCCTTTTCTTATCTGGTTGCACGTATTGTCTTTGGCGCACGTCACCCAGCCGTTGGCTTCTTGCTACTGCTTGCGATCGCAGATGATGCCGCTGGCCTGATTATTCTGGCGATTTTCTATCCGCAAGGTGATTTGGCACCACAATGGCTTGGCCTATCTGTTATCTCAGCCTTTGCTGTCTATTTACTAGCGAACCGTCTGCCACGTATGCTTGATGCGTCTCGCGGTGATTTGCATTACACAACCATTGCACAAAAATTGGGCTTTTGGCCTTATTTGATTGCTGGCTGTGGCAGCTGGTATGGCTTCCAGCAAGCAGGCATTCACCCTGCCCTTGGCCTATTGCCGATTGTTGTGACTATTCCGCATGCGGATATCACATTCGGTATGTTTGATAGCAAAAAGCTAGACCAGCATGATTTGCTCAATGATATTGAACATAAGATGAAAGTGCCGGTTGAGTTTATCCTGCTATTATTCGGATTTGCCAATGCAGGCGTCGCCTTCTCAGCGATTGGTGAAGCCACATGGTTGGTGCTAGCAGGTCTTATCATTGGTAAGCCGGTTGGTATCTTCTTGTTTGGCTGGCTAGCCGCAGGGCCGCTCGGTCTTGGTCTGCCAGAGGGCATGCGTTTGAACCATTTGGTCGTGATTGGCTTTATTGCCGCGATTGGTTTCACCGTGTCTTTGTTTATCTCAGCTGTCGCATTTGGCCCTGGTGCTGTGCAAGATGCTGCAAAAATGGGTGCGCTCTTCTCGTTTGGTGCGGTTGGCCTATCTTTACTGGCAGGACGTGTTTTCAAAGTGGAAAAACACAATTAAAATTGCTATAAGGTTTACAATATTAGATTTGGTAGGGGGAATTTACCGATGGCATCTAAATCAACAAAAGTACGCCCTGAGGGTGTGCCAGAAGAAAATGTGTATAACACCACTCATTGGACCATTTATCTTGGGTATGGCATCGCTGTGCTTGCGATTGCCGCCCTACTATTCGGCCAATAGGTTATACGACTAAAATATGGATGAGCTGTACCAGTCACAGATTTTGTCTCTTGCAAGACAGGTTAGACAATCTGAGGCAATAGCTCATCCAACCCACCTTGCACGGGTCAAAAACCCGGTTTGCGGTGATGAAATATCTCTTTCAATAAAAATGACGGGCACAGTTATCGACGCGCTTCATGTGGCTGTTGAAGGTTGCGCTTTATGCGAGGCTGGTGCGGGGCTTCTTTATACCCAAGCCCAAGGCGCTGATAAAGCCACCATACAGAGCCTGTCAGACGCATTGAGCGCTTTTTTGCGTGATGCTGAGCAGGTATCTGATGACAATGTTTTGGCGCCTTTTACGCCTATCAAGGATGTGAAGATGCGTCATAAATGCGTCACACTTGCCTTTACGGCTTTCGATAAGGCCTATCAAGCGCAATAGCAAAAAAAAACGCCTGACATATAGCAGGCGTTTTTGTGTTTTATGGTGGGGTGGCCCCTATTCTGGTTCAACCGACGTCTTGCCAAATGCCCAGATGGCAATGCCAAGTACAACAGGAAAGCCAATCACCAATACTAGACCAAGTGTTTCGTTCATTTCCGCGCCCCTTTTTGAAAATAACTGCGATAAATTTCTGCCTTTGTTATAGGCAAAGCCGGCATAAGTTTCAAGAAAGCTTTTGGTGCGCCTAATTGACGCCCTCTTCTTCTTGTTTAATGCCAGGCGCTTGCGTAATAGCAGGCGCTTGCGCAGGAATACATTCATCCCCATCACAACAAGGAAACGCATTAATTTTGCAATGCGCACATTGGCCATGACCATGAACCCAGATAAT
>DBMZ01000184.1:9045-13190 GCA_002299005.1 Alphaproteobacteria bacterium UBA685
GGCTGTATGATATAACGCATAAAAAAAGCGACCCGAAGGCCGCTTGTTTTTACATCAGCAGATGGCATCCCGTACGGGATTCGAACCCGTGTTGCCGCCGTGAAAGGGCGGTGTCCTAAACCACTAGACGAACGGGACACGTTCGCTGTGCTGATTATCTACAAAACCGTGAGAGATTAATCAAGCGTTAAAAAGCGATAAAATGAAAAAATCATCACTTTAATTAGAATTCGCCATCACAAGGTCATCAAGCATCAGTTGCACCGCATCACCGCCGCGATAATCATCGGCTTTTAACTTGCCAATGACATGGAATAATTGCCCCTCAGCCTGCTCTAAATCACTAGGATTGCTTAGCTTTTCTCGCAAGCTAAAGCTGATAGAGCGCAATTTGGCGCCTGTGCCATCACGAAGCTCGCACGAAAAATGCTGTTTCTCATTACCAATCCACCGCGGATTAACAATTTTGACATTTTGGAGCAATAAACGCGGCTCAGCAAAAGATGGCCCGAAAGGCGCGCAAGCATCAAGCCAGTCAACAGCCCCCTTCTCACAGGCTGATAGCGGCGCTTGCATGCCTATTTTTATCATCGGTGGCGGCAATTCCCCAAGCTGAGTGGTGAAACGCTCATTCATATAGGTTTTGAACGCCTCCAGCTGGTCTTGTCGAAGCGATAGGCCTGCCGCCATCGCATGACCACCGCCGCCTTCAATCAGACCTGTTTGATGCGCGGCCATAATCGCATCTCCCAAAGAAAAGCCAGCGATACCACGCGCCGAGCCTTTGCCAACACCTTCTTCATTAAAGCTGAGAACGATGGTTGGGCGATGAAACCTGTCTTTTAGGCGCCCTGCCACAATGCCAATAACACCCTCATGCCAAGCTGTGCCTGCGACCACCAAGACTTTTGTGTCTGGTGACGCTTCGATAATCGCTTCAGCTTGCAAGGAGGCAGATGCTTGAATTTCAGCCTCAACCTCGCGTCTTTGTTTGTTCAAATCATCCAACTGCAAAGCGATAGAGGTCGCAATCGCATCATCATGTGTCGCCAAAAGCTTTGCGCCCAAGGAGGCATTACCAATACGACCGCCGGCATTAATACGCGGCCCTAGCAAAAACCCAAATGTATGCGCTGAAGGCGGTGTATTTAGACGCGCTTGATCAGCTAAATGGCGCAGGCCAACATTTTGACGTTTTTTCAGGATCTTAATGCCTTGCTTTACAAAGGCACGATTCACAGGCGTTAGGGGCACAATATCGCAAATCGTTGCCATACCGACCAAATCAAGCAAGGTCAGCAAATCAATCGGCGGCTGGCGGTCCTCAAAATAACCTTGGGCGCGCAAATGGCGCATGGTGCCAACACAAGTCATAAAGACCACAGCCGCGGCACATAGCGCGCCTTGACCACTATCATCATCAAGCCTGTTTGGATTTACCACCGCCAAAGCGCGCGGTAATTCTGTGCCTGCTTGGTGATGGTCAATGACAATCACCTTCATACCAATTTCATCCGCATCAGCCAAAGGCCTATGCGCCGTGATACCGCAATCAACTGTGACAATCAGCTCTGCGCCCTCATCTTTGAGCTTTGTCAAAGCCGTAATATTCGGGCCATAGCCTTCTGTGAAGCGGTCAGGGATATGAATATGCGCTGTTGTGCCAAACGCGCCTAGGAAGCGGTGAAAAATAGCCGCAGAGCAAGCACCATCCACATCATAATCACCAAATACACCAATCGGCTTGTGGGCCATGATAGCCTCAGCCAATAAAGCGCACGCCTTGTCCATATCTTTGAAATCAGAGGGGTTCGGCAAAAGATCGCGCAGACGCGGCTCAAGGAACATATCAATTGTCTCAGCCGTAATGCCTCTCGCCGCCAACATTCTCGCAATGAAGGGCGGCAACTCATGATCTTGGGTAAAAAGCTGGCTTGTCCGGTCTATGACCGCTTCTTGGACGTCAGTGCCCTCAAAATGCCACGCCGCGCCTGTCAGAGAGTGTGAAACAAAGGCGCTATCGCTTACAGGCTGTGACATATTTTTTCCTTTTTTAGCGCGCCCCTATCGAAGCACTGTGAAAGCTCTCGAGGTAGAATGCACATCACTCATAGATGATAATTGCAAGGCGGCGGCTGCCATAGATGCTTGGTCTGTTTCATGCAAGACCATCACCAAGCTGGCTGATTTATCTTCCTCATGAATTTTCTGGATAAGTGTTTCAACCGAAATATCATGCGACTTCAAGATATCCGTGACCGCGGCCAACACACCTTTTTCATCTGCCACCTCAAGGCGCAGATAGTAACCAGATGTAACAAGGGCCTCATCACTCACGGTCGCCTTTGATAGTAAGGCAACCGGCTTGCCAAAGGCAAAGCTGTGGCGGCCTGCTGCCACATCGATGATATCTGCCAAAACAGCTGAGGCTGTTGGCCCTGCGCCTGCCCCTGGCCCTGTCGCAGAGATGGTGTTAACAGGTGAGGCTTCATAATAGACCGCATTTAACGGGCCTGTGACTTTGGCTAAGGCTGATGCTTCTGGCAAGAATACAGGCTCAACACACGCCACACCTTCGCTCGTCGCGCGGCCGATAAGACGGATGCGATAGCCTAATTCTGCGGCAAATGAAATATCTTCGGCCGACACATCACGAATGCCTGTGATAGATAATTTGTCAAAATCAGGCACATTGCCATAAGCAATCGCGTCCAAAATCGTCAATTTATGCGCCGCATCAATCCCATCAACGTCAAATGTCGGATCAGCTTCGGCATAACCAAGCTCTTGCGCCTCTTTCAGCACATCATCAAAAGGACGCCCTGTTTCTTCCATTTCAGACAAAATATAGTTGCAAGTGCCGTTTAAAATGCCTGAAACAGACGAGATGTCATTCGCGGCCAACCCCTCACGCAGGATTTTCAAAGCAGGGATACCGCCAGCCACAGATGATTCAAAGCAAATCTGAACGCCTTTTTCCTCTGCTAGCTGTGCCAATTCCACGCCGTGAAGCGCAATCATCGCCTTATTGGCTGTGACCACATGCTTGCCAGCTGATAAAGCGGCCTTTGTTAACGCAAGCGCCGGGCCTTCTGAGCCGCCCATTAATTCAACCACCACATCGACATCAGCAAGATTTGCCAAATCAACCGGGTTATCGCACCAGGTAAGGCCTGACATATCAAAGCCTCTATCCTTGCCCTTCGCACGCGCTGAGATAGCCGTCAGCGTCAATGAGGTACCAGCTTTTTCGGACAAAATAGATTGTTTTTCAATCAAGTGACGGGCTGTTTCAGCCCCGACCACGCCCAAACCTGCAATAGCAATATGGCACTTTTCCATCAAACAAGACCCTTTTATGTAGCGTTAAGCAAAATGACGTTATAAATGGCGCAATTATAGACCATCCGGACGGGTGATAGCAAGCCAGTGATAGCAAGCAGGCAAAATCACTCTTTTTAGTCTGACAAAAGCGCATCAAGCGCATAGTCACAATGGATTTGTGTCGTATCAAACACCGGCAAATCTACATCAGATTGCGCTAATAACAAGCCAATCTCTGTGCAACCAAAAATAACACTATCCGCCTCACCCGATGATTGGTAATGCGCGATGATATCAAGATAGGCCTGTTTCGAAGAGGCTTTCACCTCCCCCCTGCACAGCTCATCATAGATGATTTTGTGGATGGTACCTCGATGCGCTGGCGCAGGCGTGATCACCTGAATGCCATGATTGCGCGCCAAATACCCCTTATAGAAATCTTGTGTCATGGTGAAATTCGTTGCCAATAATAACGGCGTGCTGGCGTCTGATTTATGCACCGCATGCGCCGTAGCATCAGCGATATGAAGCAGCGGTAATTGTGTTTCTGCCTTAACCGCCTCTGCCATTTTATGCATCGTATTTGTGGCAATCAAAAGCATATCAGCACCGCCCCCCCGCAAGCAGCGCGCCGCCTTCAGCATTTCATCTGTTGCCGCTTGCCAATCACCGTCGGCTTGCAAGGCCTCTATGCGAGCAAAATCGAACGAATAAAGCAGTAATTCGGCCGAATGCAATCCGCCAAGACGCGCGCGCATCCCCTCATTTATCGCCTTATAATCGGTCTGGCTTCTTTCCCAGCTCATCCCCCCAATGATGCC
>DBMZ01000077.1 GCA_002299005.1 Alphaproteobacteria bacterium UBA685
CCAAGCGCTTTTATTACCCGCCTGACAGAGGGTTTGGATGAAACAGGCTTTGTGGCAGTGAGCGATACATTGCAGTCGGTTATTTATCCTGACATTTTTGCCGCCGGTGATGTGGCATCTCTGACGGCGCACCCGCGCGAGAAAGCAGGCGTTTTTGCTGTGCGGGCGGGAAATATCTTGGCGCAAAATATCAGACGCTACATCTATAACCAGCCGTTAAAGCATTGGCGGCCGCAGAAAAACTATCTATCACTCATCGGCACGGGTGATGGCAGCGCGGTGGCTATACGCAACAGATTCGTCATGCAGGGCAAGGTCTTTTGGCGGTTAAAATGCGCCATTGATAAGGCTTTTATGGATAAATTCAATGAATTGCCCACGATGCGTTCACAAGCGCCGCTCAAATTGCCGCTTTACCGGCGACTTGGCCATGACCAAGCAGATGCTATCTTCAAAGATATGCGCTGTTCTGGTTGTGCCGCCAAAGCCAGCGCCAGCTTGCTTGATACAGCGATGGCAAAGGCGCATGATAATGCACGTCAAATGGGCGTTGATAGTGCCCTGCTTGCCCCTGATGGTGCAATTGCTGAAGATGCAGGCCTAACAAAAGCCGTCACCGCTGATTTGCGTCATTCTTTTGACAGTCTAAACCAGATGGTGTCTGACCCGTTTCTTTTTGCGCAAATAGCCGTCAATCATGCGTTAAGTGACCTTTATGTGGCAGGCGCCAAGCCGCTTTATGCACAAGCGCATATTAATCTTGAAGAAGCAAGCGAGCCCTATCAGGAACAGATTGCCACAGAATTTCTGACAGGAAGCCTTATCGCATTGGCAAAGGCAGAGGCACGACTTGTTGGCGGACATACCTCACAATCACAGACTGCGAGCCTTGGATTTGCGGTTACCGGTGCCCAGACCTATGATTTTGCCGCCTATGATGCGGCAACTAGCTATGTGCTTGTGATGACCAAAGAGCTTGGCATTGGCACTGCCCTTGCCGCGCATATGCGCCAAAAACTCTCCTCAAACATCTATGATAGAACTTTGCGCGCAATGATGCTTTCGAATCAATTGGCGGCACAAAGCTTTTTTGAGGCAGGTGCTATTGCGATGACCGATATTACTGGCTTTGGCCTTGCCCGCCATGCGCAAAATCTAACGGCGCGCCTTGGTCGTGACTTATCTTTCCGCCTTTCGCTTTCATCCTTGTCTGTCATGGCTGAATTAGCGGGCGTGATTGAGGCAGGCTTGCGCTCGTCTATCTATGAGAAAAACCGCGAAGCAGGTCTGGTTACGGCGAGCCCATCAGCGGCAAAAGATTGGCGTCTACCATTGCTGTTTGACCCGCAAACATCTGGTGGTGTGCTAGCTATCCTGCCAGCAGATAGAGCGCCGCAAGCAATCGCTAAGGTTGCCGCTATGCAACCGCACGCTTTTCCATCGATTATCGGCACGCTTGAAACAGGGAATGCCGCCCTCTTAGTGGAGTTATAAATGCCCGCCCCGATTGAGAAGCTTACTAATTGGCAAGACCCCCGCATTGACGAGATAATTGATGTACGCTCACCGTCTGAATTTGCCGAAGATCATATTCCGGGCGCAATTAACCTGCCTGTCTTTAGTGATGAAGAGCGCGCGCAAATTGGCACAATCTATAAGCAAGACAGCCCCTTCAAAGCACGTCGTGCAGGGGCCGCCCTTGTCTCAGCCAATATAGCGCGTCATATCAATGAAACATTGGACAATAGGCCAGAGAATTGGCGCCCCTTGATCCATTGCTGGCGCGGCGGGCAGAGATCACGTGCCTTTGCCCATATTTGTGGCGAGATTGGCTGGGCAAGCTTTTTGCTTGATGGTGGGTATAAATCTTACCGAAACGCGGTCTTGCAGGGCCTAGAAAGCCTGCCAAGCACCCTCAATCTCTGCATTATAGCAGGGGCCACCGGCTCTGGTAAGACACATTTGCTTCATGCGCTCGCGGATAATGGCGTGCAGACGCTTGATTTAGAAGGGCTGGCCAATCATAAAGGCTCGCTTCTTGGCGGTATTCCTGATAGCCCGCAACCTTCGCAGAGACTGTTTGAATCGCGCCTCTATGATGAGATTAGCAAGCTTGACCCCGCAAAAATTACCTTTATCGAGGCGGAAAGTAGCCGTGTTGGTGATGTCAGCCTGCCCAAAGCCCTATGGCACCAAATGGCAGATGCCCGCATGATTGAGTTGCAAACAGACCTTGAAACCAGATTGACCCTGCTCAAAGCTGATTATCCGCATTTAATGCGCCCTGATAGCGAGACTTTGGCAAAGCTTATCAATGGAATGAACGCGCGTCATGGCTATGAGGTTACAAATGGCTGGCAAGATGCGCTGGCGGCTGAGGATTATGACCGTCTTGTCAGCGCATTGCTGTCTGATCATTATGATCCAGCCTATGAAAAAGCAAGCGCGCGCCATAGCCGTATCGCTAGCGGTACAGTCAGGCTATCAGGCGCTGATAAAGCGGCCTTTGATGATTGTGCAAAGGCCGTTATAGGCTTGGTTTAGCGTGCTTATTTGAAAAAAATACGCTGAATTACAAAACACGGAAATTTCCCTGCTTGACCTTGTAAAATCCTATTGCTATACACTGAACCACTGAGTGATTTTGAGGCGTATTCGGCCGCATTATCAATGGTTATTCCCCGGTAGCTCAGCGGTAGAGCAAGCGACTGTTAATCGCTTGGCCGGCGGTTCGAATCCGTCCCGGGGAGCCACTTTTCTTCTGAGAAACCATGGCTTTTAAAGCCAAGCACCGCACTGTGGTTGCTTACTATCAGCCAAGCGATTGATAGCATAAAAGATTTTATTCAGTCTCAAGCAAACGCCACCCTGATTCAGCTTCAACAAATGTGTAACTCTCAGATATTTTTTGACGGTCGCCTGCTTTAAACGGCTTTTCGCCAGTTAGCGGCTTAAGCGCAACCGACATACCACCAAACATGAGCGCCATTTTGATTTGATATTCAGGGATACCCTGCGCCTTCATCTCTTTATAAGCCTGTTTCATCATTATCTCTAATGCAGGTTCTTGATCCATCTTCCATGTGATTTCATAGTCAACAGCAACAACATATTGATTGTCGCCTGCCTTATAGCCATCTCTGCTTAATATTTCGGCATCATAAACTAAGCCATTACCACCATCAGCGGTAATTGTTTCAAAAATCAATTCATCTGATGGTTTTGAATCGGCAAATATGGCAAAAATTGCCCAAATACAAAAGACGGCAACGCCAACTGTACTCGCCAGAAATATGGGCGATTTTTGGGATATTTTATCTCTATAATTTATGATTTGCGGATGGTCTTGCAAGTTCTTTGTCCCTGCTATAAGAGTCGCTGACTTGAGCTTTGCAGTCGCCAGAAGAGACGCCATTTTGAGCTTTGCGACGGCTATCAAGGGTAATAGTTTTTCTTTTGCCCTGTCCATAACTGACTTATCTTCCATAATATACTCCTATCGCAAGACGACACCACTCTTTATAAGTAATAATTTATATGGTGAGGCCTCGCTCTGATC
>DBMZ01000078.1:0-7739 GCA_002299005.1 Alphaproteobacteria bacterium UBA685
GCCATTCCGCCTGTTCTTATGTTCTTTATCATGCAACGTCACTTTATTGCTGGCCTGACTTTGGGTGCCAGTAAAGGGTAATTAATTAAATGACTAAAATTTCTATTATCGGTGCCGGTAGCACGGTGTTTATGCGCAATATTGTCACGGACATTCTGCTAGAGCCAGTCTTCAAACATTGCGAGATAGCCTTGCAAGATATTGACGAGAAGCGTCTTGCGACCTCAAAAATGGTTGTCGAAAAGATTGTCGCAAAGCTAGATGTCGCGCCGACGCTTACCGCTACCTTGTCACGTGATGAGGCGCTAAAGGGGTCTGATTTTGTTATCTTGATGATCCAAGTTGGCGGCTATAAACCATCGACGGTGATTGATTTTGATATTCCGGCGAAATATGGCCTGCAACAGACGATTGCCGATACGCTTGGCATTGGCGGTATTATGCGCGGCCTGCGCACGGTGCCTGTCCTGACAGACGTAGCGCGTGATATGGAACGTCTTTGCCCTGATGCGCTGATGTTGCAATATGTGAACCCGATGGCGATTAACTGTCTTGCCCTATCGCAAATCGCGCCTGAGCTTAACTATGTCGGCCTATGCCATTCTGTCCAAGGCACAGCCGCAGACCTTGCGCGCGATTTGGGCGAGGATATGGCCCATATCGAATATGATTGTTCTGGCATTAATCACATGGCCTTTTATACAAGGTTTGAAAAGCGTCATGCCGATGGCACGATGGAAGATCTCTATCCGCGCCTGATGAAGGTCGGTGAAGAACAGAGCTTTGGGCCAAATTGGGATGGGTGCACAAATCATGTCCGCTATGAGGTGCTAAAGCGTCTTGGCTATTTTGTCACCGAATCATCTGAGCATTTTGCCGAATATACACCGTGGTTTATTAAATCGCACCAGCCAGATTTGTTGGCCGAATTTAACATTCCTATCAATGAATATATTCGCCGTTGTGAGAGTCAAATCTCAGAATGGGACCAGCAGGAAAAAGAGCTTTTGGCCAATAATAATTTGGTTTGTGAGAAGTCTGTTGAATATGCCGCGCGCATCATCACCTCTATGGTGACAGGCGAGGAAGATGTGATTTATGGCAATGTGGCAAATAACAACCTTGTGCCAGACTTGCCGACAAATTCATGCGTTGAGGTGCCATGCATCACATCACTTGGCAAGCTGACACCGCAAGCTGTCCCTGCCCTGCCGCTTCATTTGAACCGCCTTATCCAAACAAATATTTCAGTTCAGCAACTCACCGTCGAAGCGCTTGTCACAGGCAAAAAAGAGCCGATTTATCATGCCGCCATGCTAGACCCGCACACCGCCGCAGAGCTGAGCCTTGACCAGATTTGGCATATGGTAGATGACCTTCTCGAAGCACATGAGGGCTGGATTCCTAAATTCAGCTAAGATGATGAAAAAATATGAAATAGACCGCGGTGGCGACCGTCTTCTGACACTTTATTCAGAAGCGCCCAAAAATTATACCAGCTTTGACGGTCTACCACCTGTTTCAAGCACGGATGCGCATATGCGCTGGCACCCTTTGCGCCGCGAATGGATTGGCCATGCCTCTGCCCGTCAAGGGCGCACCTTTCTGCCTAATCAAGCAGAGTGCCCTTTATGCGTGATGAGCGATAATGACAGCCCTAGCGATATTCCCGTGGATGATTATGAGGTGGCGATTTTTACCAATCGTTTCTCTGCCCTATCACTTGGCGCAACAACACCGCCAGAGCTTGAGATAGACACGCGCGCAGGTATTGGCTGTTGTGATGTTATCTCTTACAGCGCCGATCATGATGCCAGCCTTGCCACCCTATCTGTTGCGCGTATCGCGTTGTTGATACGCGCCATTGGTGACCGCATTACCAGCCTCTATCGCCATGAGGATATCATCTGGTCATTACCATTTGAGAATCGTGGCCGCGAGATTGGCGTCACATTAGACCATCCGCATGGCCAAATTTACAGCCTCTCCGTCCTGCCAAACGCCATGAAGACACAAGCAGATGCGATGGCAGAAGATGCCCCGCTGACCGGTCTGCATGAGACAATTGATGAGGCGCTTGTCCTAGACAGAGCCAAGACAGCTTTCAGCTATGTGCCGCGTTGGGCACGTTATCCGTTTGAGACATGGGTGATGCCAAACCGTGCCATTGATGGCCCGCACCAGCTTAGTGATGAGGAAGTCAGCGATTTAGCGCAGATGATAAAGGCCGCCGCCATGCGCCTTGATGCGGTCTATGATGCGCCGATGCCTTATACGCTTGCCTGGCAAGTTGCGCCCAAAGGCTATGAAGGGCGCTTCCATTTCCATCTCTCTTTCCAGCCGCTAAAGCGCGCACGTCACAAGCAAAAATATCTTGCCTCTGTTGAACAAATCTCTGGTCTCTTCTTGGTTGATTTACCACCAGAACGCGCCGCTTCTATTTTACGTGGTGAGGAAGCTGGCGATGAGTGAAAGTTTGTTTGAAAACCATTTCGGCATAGCGCCTACCACGAT
This sequence comes from Alphaproteobacteria bacterium UBA685, assembly GCA_002299005.1. GTDB lineage: Bacteria > Pseudomonadota > Alphaproteobacteria > Puniceispirillales > Puniceispirillaceae > UBA685. The sequence goes on from DBMZ01000078.1 coordinate 2,515, forward strand.
GCGTGCGGCGCATGGGCGTGTAAATCTGATTGGTGAGCATACTGATTATTGTGGTGGCTATGTTATGCCGACCCTTATCAGCCAACGCCTGATTGTTGAGATTGGCGCCCGTGATGATGGTCTAATTAACGGCATATCCTCAGAATTTGGCGCAGAACAAGCAGAGGTCGCCTCCATCAAAGAGGGCAGCTGGCTGTTATTTGTCAAAGGCGCTATGGCGCTGATGAACGAGAGGGGTGCCGGCTTAACAGGCCTGAATGTGGCAACCAGATCAACCATCCCTGCTGGTGCGGGCGTATCCTCTTCTGCGGCGTTTGAAATCGCCCTTTTGCGCGCCCTGTCCGAGATGACATCTATCTCTCTATCGCCTCAAGAAATGGCGATTATGGGCCAGCGCATTGAGCATGAATTCATCGGCACAAAATGCGGTATCATGGATCAAATGGCCATAGCAATGGCTGAAATTGGCCAAGCCCTATTCCTTGATTGTCACACCCTTAAGACAGAGATCCTTGCCATTCCCGAAGATTGTTGCATTGCCATTATCCATTCTGGCAGCAGTCGCAAATTATCCGCTAGCCTGTATAATGAGCGTTTGGCTGAGACCATTGAAGCGGCCAAGCAAATGGGGCTTGCGAGCTTGCGCGATGCCACGATGGATGACCTTGCCAAGCTGAATGATGAGACATTGATGAGACGAAGCCATCATGTCATCTCAGAAAATCAGCGCGTCTTAACCGCCAAAGCTGCCCTTAAGGCAGGGGATGCGGCGGCGTTGGGGCTTGCGATGACAGAGAGCCATATTTCCCTTCGTGAAGATTATGAAGTATCGAGTGACGAGCTTGACCATCTGGTTAGCACAGCCATTGCCCAAGGTGCCTATGGGGCGCGTCTCACAGGGGCTGGATTTGGTGGTTGTATCGTCGCGCTTCTTCATGAGGATAGCGCGGATGAGATGATTGAGGCGATTACCGAATCTTGCGAGAATTCGTGGCTGGTTGACTGTCTATAAGCTCTTACAGCTTTATGATTGTCACATCAGCCTGCTTCATCTGACGGCTACCAAGCAAGACATCACCTTTGATGCTATCAGGTATCGTGACCTCCGCAGGGCCATAATGCGTGAAGATAAGATGGCCGCCTCGTTGCCTGACCCGCAAATAGGCGGGCATATCATGACACGCAATATCAGCCTTTTGCATCGCATCACCCATAATCGCCCGCAGCAATCCTTCATCTGGCCAAGCGCAGAGATAACTGCCTTGATTGCCATGCGATAATAGCGGCAATCCATCCACACATGCCCCATCGGCTTGCCCGGTCATGACGCCTTCTTCACGCCAGACAGACACATGGCCCTGATGTTCTTGGCCGCTTTTATCTTGCCAGCTTGCGGCAATTGGCAAGCGCGCAGGCAGGGCATCTATTCTGGTGGTTCTAAAGCCTGTCATCTCTGATAGGCTCGAAGCGCTTAGGCTTGCTGGTAGCTGGAAATCATCTGTCTTAATACCTGTTCTTGGGCCCGCTAGCAGGCGGGCGCCACTTGCCCTTATCCGTGCCATCAGATCATCTGAGACATGAAGCAAGGACGGCAATAAAATCAACTGATAGCCATCAAGCGCCTCATCAGGGCCGACCACATCAACCGACGCCCCATTTTGACGCGCCGCACGGTACATATCCAAAATCAGGCGCAGATAATAAAAATCTTCGCTCTGCCCATCAAGCTCACTCATCCAATCAGCTTGATAATCATGGATAAGCGCTATCTTTGCTTGGTCTGTTTTATCTAACTTGATACGGCCCAATTCTTCATTGACCTGCTTGGCCTCCGCCATGCCTGGTGCGGGGCTATTATCGCGCAACAACAAGCCTGCATGCATTTGCTCTTGCGCAAAAGGTGCCTGACGCCACCTGAAATAGCTAACCACCTCAGCATCATGCGCGAAAGCCTCCCAAGACCAAAGACGCACCGCGCCCGTCACAGGGATAGGATTATAAGCCGCCCAATTCACGGGCCCCGGCTGTTGCTCCATAATCCACAAACGCGCCATGCCGCGGAAAAGATCATGATGAAACGCTTGGAAATCAGGATCGCCAATCCGCAAGCAATCAGCCTCTAGCTTGGCATCACGACGCGCGACCTTTTGCATATTCTGCAAGAAACCAAGCGGATAGCTATCCCATGTCGCAATGTCTAAATTCTTGGCAACTTTGCGTGCATCAAATTGGTTAAAATCACCCATGAAATTATGCGAGATAGGCCGGTTGGGCGAATGGGCCCGAATGATGTCACATTGCTTCTTATCAAAGCGCGCCACCTCATCACTGGCAAAGCGTCTAAAGTCCATCTGATGCGACGGATTAGCTTCGGTGACGGTCAAATTCGGCAGGTTAATCTCATCAAAATGACGATAGCGCATTGACCAGAATAAATTGCCCCACGCCTGATTAAGCGCCTCTATCGTGCCATAACGGTCGGCAAGCCATAGGCGGAAACGTGCCAAGGCCGAGGCGCACCATGATATCGCTGTGTCATGACAGCCATATTCATTATCCGTCTGCCACGCCTGCACATAGGGATTATCACCATAGCGGCGCGCAACCTCTTCTGTGATACGCGCGGCTTCTGCCAAATAGCCTTGATGCGAAAAGGAATAATGACGCCGAGAGCCATAGCCGCGCACTGTGCCATCCTCCTCGATGGCAAGCATATCTGGCATTTTATCCACCAGCCATTTTGGCGGCGTTGCCGTCGGCGTGCACATGATGATCTTTAAGCCCGCACGGCCAAGCGTCTCAACCGCCTCATCAAGCCATGAGAAATCATAGACGCCGTCTTCAGGTTCCATCAATATCCATGAAAATTCAGCAATACGCACCCAGCTAATGCCTGCCTCGACCATCGCGCTTGCATCATCTGCCCACATATGGCGGGGCCAATGTTCAGGGTAATAACAAACGCCTGTGCATGGTTGCAAACTATCTGGGCTAGACATCTGACTATCTTATAACGCTGCCTGTTTTATCAAACAGGTGCACACGCGCATCATCAAAGGTCAAATGGACAACATCGCCCGTCGCAAGCTCTTCACCATCTTCAAGCTTTGCTGTGAACTCAACACCCGTTTCAAGCGTCAAATAGCCAAGCGTATATTCGCCCAAATGCTCACTATGGCGCACGGTGCCGCTCAATTTTGCTTTGGCTTTGCTTGTGACTTCCATATGTTCAGGGCGGATACCGCATTTATCCACATCAGCCCCTTTCGGTGCCGTCGCAACAGCTTTACCGCCAACCATCACCTTGCCTTTTTCGACATTTGCCTCAAGGATATTCATCTTTGGGCTACCGATAAATTCAGCGACAAACAAATTATCAGGGAAGTTATAAAGCGTCAGCGGGCTGCCAACTTGTTCAATACGGCCCGCGTTTAGCACAACAATTTTATCAGCCAGCGTCATCGCCTCAACCTGATCGTGCGTGACATAGATCATCGTCGCATCAAGCTCTGAATGCAAATTGGCAATCTCAATACGTGTTTGCACACGAAGCGCCGCATCTAGATTTGATAAAGGCTCATCAAATAGGAATACTTTTGGCTCACGGACAATCGCACGGCCAATCGCCACACGCTGGCGCTGACCACCTGAGAGATGCTTTGGCAGACGGTCAAGATATTGGGTGATTTGCAAAGATTGTGCGGCGGCTCTCACGCGCTTATCAATCTCAGCTGGCTGAATCTTTGCTTGCTTTAGACCGAAGGCCATATTGTCAAAAACAGTCATATGCGGGTAGAGCGCATAAGACTGGAAGACCATCGCAACGCCGCGCTCTGCTGGCACGACATCATTGACTATCTCATCTCCGATCATCAATGTACCATCGGTAATCTCTTCAAGACCTGCGACCATTCGCAATAATGTGGATTTACCACAGCCAGAGGGGCCAACAAACACAATAAACTCACCTGAATCGATCGTTAAATCAACACCATGGATCACATCCACCTTGCCGTAAGATTTCTTTATATTCTTCAAGCTTAAATTTGCCACGATAGCTCTCCAGTGACTAATAGATTGACTGCCCTATGACACTAGCAAAATACCGCAGTTTTACAAGCCTCACGGACGTTTATTTCAAGAAAAATCCCTATCTGAAAGGTGGCCTTTTTTGCGCTTTGATAAGGTGCGAGGTTAAAAAGAATTTTACCCTCGATTTTGTCATGTTATCCTAGTGACCAGTTTTAAAAAAAACAGGCGGTGCGCCATGCCACAATGGCAGATTTTTGATGAGATTTTAGACTATGAGCCGACCATCGATAAGATGGGTGCGCATGTGAAAGCGATGCAGGCTGGCACGGCGGATGAGGCTGTGTGGATATTATCTCATAAGGCGGTCTATACAGGCGGCACCTCAGCGACAAATGGCGATATTATTGGCCAGTCTGACATCCCTTTTGTCGAGACAGGGCGCGGTGGCCAGTGGACCTATCATGATCCAGGCATGCGCATTGTCTATCCAATGTTGAATTTGAACAAGCGCAAGACAGATGTGCGCCTTTATGTTCATTGCCTTGAGGCATGGGTGATTGATACGCTTGCCTGTTTTGCCATCAAAGGAGAGAGGCGCGAAGGCTTGCCGGGCGTTTGGGTCAAACGAGACGCCTCACAAGACATCGCGCAATATGACAAGATAGCCGCCCTTGGGGTGCGCGTCTCTAAATGGGTCAGCGCCCACGGCTTTAGCATTAACCTTGCCCCTGACCTTAGCGCCTTTGACACGATTGTCCCCTGCGGTGTCAGCGATGCTGGCACGACAAGCTTCGCCGCTCTTGGCCAAGACGTCTCACAAGCGGAATTAGATATGGCGATTAAAGATTGCTATGGAAATCATTTTGGCCCGCATGGCGCTATGGCGCTAAACGGCTAGTCTTTTTCCAATATAATCAAAAGCGCGGACAGCGCCTTATCAGCCATTTGCGCCAGCGTGCCCTCATCGCTGGGCCTGCCAAGCATACCTTCAACCGGCCCTTCATAATGCACAAGCTGGTTTCTGGTTGAACGAAGCCATTCCAATTTCTTGCGCTCAGCGGCGTTCAAATAATCATAGCCGCCTGCTTCAAAATAGCCGGCCTGATCATAATCATACCCGGCCTCTTCTTCTTGCAAATCGGACAGATCAAAAATCTCATCCTCATGACGCATGACATCGACGATGGTGGCCG
>DBMZ01000078.1:7840-10476 GCA_002299005.1 Alphaproteobacteria bacterium UBA685
GAGGATGATGACAGACACCCATAAGTTATGACGCGCGGCCATTTGCGCCTCTTGGACAAGGCGCACCGCATGCGGCCCCACCCCCAATTGAGAGGGCAGGAGCGCCTTAAATTTATCAGATGCCGATGCCACTATGCGTTGTCATCCAGTTCTAGCTCGATGATGATATCATCAACATTTAGATTATCGCCAACCGCTGCTTTGAGAGATTTAACCGTGCCGCTTGCCTCTGCAACCAGCATGTTTTCCATCTTCATCGCCTCAATCACTGCCACATTCTGACCCGCGCTTACATGGCCGCCAACCTCAACCATAAGCCTTGTTAGCAAGCCCGGCATTGGTGAGATGATTTTATCAGCCCCCGCACCAGCTACCGCTTGTGGCATATAGGTCAGGTAATCGGCGAGGTGAGATGGCAAAATTTGCAAGCTCTCACGCATCGCGCCTTTTGTGATGGTCACATGATGCTGGTCACGGGTAATTTGCGCCCCGTAATTTGCCCCATTGATTAGGCCCTTATAAAGGCCTTGCAACGGCGCATCTGCCAAATCAAATGACAGATCATAGCTTGTACCATTCACAGATATTGATAAGCCAGCCTCATCTTCTGCTACCTTCACCTGACAGGTTTCAGCCTCATCATGGTCTAGCACAGCGATAAAATCATTCTGCACTTTGCCAAAGCTCATCTTCTTTGCGGCTTGCCACACAGACGCTGTTGCCAATGCTATCATCGCATCAAGATCTGTGCCTTGCGCCTGTTCTGGGGCAAAACCATCCTCATAATAGGCGGCGATAAAGCCTGTGGTGATATCACCTTTGCGATAATTTTCATTCTCTAGCACAGATGAGAGGAATTGACGATTTGACTGAATACCTTTGATCTCATAACGGTCAAGCGCATCACCAAGACGCGCAATCGCCTCATCTCTGTCTTTGCCATAGGCAATCAATTTCGCGATCATCGGATCATAGAACATTGAGATAGCACCGCCCTCTTCAACGCCTGAATCAACACGCACGCCCTCACCATCTGGTTCACGATAATGCAATAGCTGGCCGATAGATGGCAAGAAATCACGCTCTGGATCTTCTGCATAAAGACGCGCTTCCATCGCCCAGCCTTTTGGCGTGATGTCCCTTTGCGCCAATGATAGAGCCTCGCCATAGGCAACCCGTATCATCCATTCCACCAAATCAATGCCATAGACCATTTCTGTCACAGGATGCTCTACCTGCAGGCGTGTATTCATCTCAAGGAAATAGAAATCTTGGTTCGCGCCCACGATAAATTCAACCGTACCAGCAGAGCGATAATTAACCGCCTTTGCCAATGCGACCGCTTGTTCACCCATCGCTTGTCTTGTTTCAGCTGAGATAAACGGGCTTGGCGCTTCTTCCAAAACCTTTTGGTGACGTCTTTGAATAGAGCATTCACGCTCACCCAAATAGGCCGCACCACCCTTGCCATCTGCTAGCACCTGAATTTCAATATGACGCGGTTTGACGACAAATTTTTCAATGAAAACACGGTCATCACCAAAGGCATTACGCGCCTCATTCATCGCCGCATTCATACCCTCTTCAAGCAGATCAGCGCTCTCGACAACGCGCATACCCTTGCCGCCGCCGCCAGCAGAGGCCTTGACCATAACAGGATAGCCAATTTCAGCCGCCGCGCTCGCCGCCTCATCAATCGAGGTCACAGCATCAGCCGTACCAGGCACGGTTGAGACGCCTGCTTTCACGGCCCATTTCTTAGATTCAATCTTATCACCCATCACCTCAATCGCATGAGAATCAGGGCCGATAAAGACAATGCCAGCCGCTTCAACTGCCGCCACAAAGGACGCGTTTTCAGACAAAAACCCAAAGCCCGGATGAATAGCCTGTGCGCCTGTCTTTTTGGCAACATCAATGATAACATCCGCCTTCAGATAACTATCAGCAGAGGCAGAGCCGCCAATATGATAGGCCTCATCAGCCATCTTCACATGCTTGGAATCTCTATCAGCATCTGAGAATACAGCCACAGTCTTAATCGACATTTTCTTGGCTGTGTGGATGATACGGCAAGCAATTTCACCGCGATTTGCAATTAGAATTTTATCAAACATCTTTTACACTCTTATCCATCAGCTCAATTAAAGTGGCAAATTATCATGCTTTTTAGGCGGGTTTTCCAACACCTTATCTTGCAACATGCGAAGCGCGCGCCCTATGCGTCGGCGTGAATTGGCTGGCATGATGATATCATCAATATAGCCTCTTGCCGCGGCAACGAACGGGTTAGCAAATTTCTCACGATACTCATCTGTGCGTGCCTGCAAGGCGTCTGCGTCTGATGCATCTTCGCGGAAGATAATACGCGCCGCACCATCAGGGCCCATCACCGCAATCTCAGCAGATGGCCATGCGTAATTCACATCGCCGCGCAAATGCTTTGATGCCATCACATCATACGCGCCGCCATAGGCTTTGCGCGTAATCAAGGTCACCTTCGGCACAGTTGCCTCAGCATAGGCAAACAGCAATTTCGCCCCTTGAGAGATAATCCCGCCTGTCTCTTGACTAAGGCCCGGCATAAAGCCCGGCACGTCAACCAAGCTGACCAACGGTATATCAAACGCATCACA
>DBMZ01000076.1 GCA_002299005.1 Alphaproteobacteria bacterium UBA685
GCCGACATGGTCACGATTGTCTGCCACACTGAGTTGAATTGAATCATCAAAATCAGCACCATCAGACACATTGAAAGCGCGAATGAAGAGCCAAGGAAGGCTTGCGTTTCAGCAATATCTTCACTCTCACCGCCAAATTCAACGCGTGAGCCGTCTGAGATTTTAGCCTCATCAATGGCGCTCTGCAAATCGGCAACAAGCTTATCAGGCAACAGGCCTTCTTCGACATCTGCGTCAATATAATAGAAACGCTGGCCATTTTTGCGCTGGATATCGCCGCCTTTTGGCTGTGGCACCAATGAGGCAAAGACCGTCAGAGGCACATAATTGCCTGAGGCTGTGGGGATGCGCAATTCTTCTAAACGGTCAAGATTACGCTGGCCACGCTGGAAGCGCAAAGTGATATCAATCTCATCATCTGAATCATCAGGGCGATAATCAGAGATATCAACACCGCGCGTGATAAGCTTGACCATATCGCCAATCTGGTCAATTGAGACACCGTGGCGCGCCGCTTCATCGCGGTCAATCTGGATGGTCCATTCAATCCCCGGAAGAGGGCGCGAGTCAGTGATATCGACAAACCCGCCCATATCCTGCATCAGCTGGACAATTTGGGCTGTGGCATTGGAAGCTATATCAAGGTCATCATTGAAAATCTCAAGATGAATAGGCTTGCCGCCACCGGGCCCGCCTTGTTGGGCTGTGATTGAGATATCAACACCCGCAAGCCCATCGAGGCGCGCGCGCATATCATCAATCAGCACATTGGCGGTCTCGCGTTTTTGCCAATCTTCAAAAACGGTGCGGATAAAGCCAATTGAATCAGCCGGGCTTTCATTACCGCCCGGGCCAGATTTGGCATATTTGGCAGACACACCGTCAACTTGCAGAATGCGTCCCTCGGCTTGCTTTACCAGATTGTCTTTTTCCTCAGCTGCCAAATCACCGCGCGCCAGAATTTGCACAACAGCTTGTTCAGGTTCGATGTCGGGGAAGAAGCTAACGCCAAGACCAGCTGAGCTATAGACGCCAAAGGCAAAGGTCATAAAGCCGGCAACCGCCACAACCACCAATGAGGGGAAGTGAATAGCGCGCTTTAAAATCCAGCGATAAGCGCGCGGCGCACTTCGTCTGGCACCACCCTTATCAGGCGCTTTTTTGCCAATCATCCCACCAAGTACGGGCACAAAGATAAGCGCCATAATCAAAGAGGCTGAAAGCACGCAAATCACGGTGATCGGCAGATATTTCATAAAGCCGCCAACAATGCCCGGCCAATAAAGCAGGGGCAAGAACACCATCAATGTGGTGATAGTAGAGGCAATAATCGGCCATGCCATGCGCAAGGCCCCATCACGATAAGCGGTTTTCCGGTCGGCGCGTTGCGATATACGCCTATCGGCATATTCGGTCGTGACAATTACCCCATCAACCAGCATACCTGCCACCAGAATAAGCGAGAATAGTACAATGATATTCATCGTCACGCCAAGGTAGGCAAGAACCGTGATGCCCATCAAGAAACTGCCCGGAATCGCAAGGCCAACCAATGTCGCATTGCGCAAACCAAGGCTTGCCACAACCACCACCATCACAATCACAACCGCGGCTGTCACATTGTTGGTCAAATCGCCCAGCAATGTGCGCACAGTTTTTGAATCATCGTAAAGATAGCTCACCTTCACATCGCCCGGCAGGCTCTTTGCGCCTTCATTAATGATCGCTCTTGCGGCGCCTACGACCTCTAGGATATTTGCACCAACACGTTTTTTTACATCCAAGACAACAGAGCTTTGGCCGTTTACACGTGACCAGCCATTCGCATCTTGAAAGGCACGACGGATAGTCGCGATATCGCTGAAGTGAATGGTCGTCCCATCAGCGATTTTAATCGGCATATTATTGAGATCTTCAAGGCTTTCGATAACGCCCGGCACTTTGACAACCAACCTGCCAGCACCTGTATCAATCGCGCCAGCTGTCACCAGCTGGTTATTTGCGGCGACAAGACCAATGACACTTGCCGGATTTAGCCCATAGGCCTCAATCGCAAGCGCATCGATGAGGATTTCAATCACCTCCTCACGGTCGCCGCCAATATCAACTTCAAGCACGCCATCAACCGCCTCAAGACGGTCTTTTAATTCACGCGCCGCAAGCACCAATGAGCGCTCATCAAGATTGCCGTAAAGCGCGGCTGTCAGGATTGGAAATAGCCCCAATGATATCTCATTGACCTTCGGCTCATCTGCGTTAGCGGGCAGATCAGGCTTGGCATCATCAACCGCTTTTCGGACATCTTCCAGCACAAGATCAATATCTTCACCAGCAAGGAATTCCAATGTCACAGACGCATAACCTTCGGTTGCTACACCTGTCATTTTATCAAGGCCTGCGACTGATTGCAGTTGCTTTTCAAGCGGTTTTACCAACAGCTTTTCAGCGTCAGATGGCGAGATGCCTGAATAGCTTACAGAGGCGTAGGCCACGGGAATTTCGACATCTGGGTTGGCTTCTTTTGGGATTTGCACCGTTGCGTTAAAGCCAACAAACAAGATGATTATCAGCATAAAGACAATAGCACCGGGGCGGCTAAAGGCCGCTTTGATGAGCGCATGCATTAGCTGTTCTCCCCGCTTGTTGTGTCAAGCTCATAGCGCACAGCTTCACCTTCGGATAAGAAGGCCTGTCCTGCGGCAAGCACAATAGTGTCATCGCCAAGGCCTGAGATGAAGGCTGAATTGCCTGATGTGCGGACTAATTCGACAGCAACAGTTTTAACCCTCTCATCAGCATCAACGATCTTCGCTGTCAGCTGGCCATCTTCATCAACATTCAAATGAGCAGGCGAGATTTCAAACGCATCAACTGTGCCAATGGTCACACTTGCCTCAGCACTCATGCCGGCGCGCAATGCCCCATCGCGGTTATCAAGGCTCACCTCAATGGTGAAGGTGCGTGTCGCAAGATTGGCCGTGCTAGCGATTTTTGTAACTGTCCCTGTGGTGTTGCCTTGGCCAATAATCTCAATATCGGCTCTATCGCCAATTGTGATGTCACTGATACGGGCTTGCGGAATCGGCACATCTAGGATCAGCTCTTGCAAGCCGATAATATGGGCCACCCTGCCATTATCTGAGGCAAATTCGCCAATCTCAACCATGATATCTTCAAGCCAGCCATCTTGCGGGGCTGTGATGGTCGTAAAGCCAAGCTGTTCTTCTAGCATGGCAAGACGCGCATCCACTGATTTCAATTGTGCATAAGAAGCAGATAATTCTTTTTCTTCTGAAAGAGACTGTAATTCAAACAGGCGTGTCTCTGCGGCGGTTAATTGGGCGCGCTGAGAGGTTAGCGATAATTCTGTTTGCAGGCCGCGCTTTGCCAGCTCTTGATTAGCCTCATAGGTGGCTTTAATCGCGGCAAGCTCTGTTTCTGCGGCATTAAGCTGTGCGGCGAGGGTGCCATCCGCGCTAAAGCGCTTTTTGGCATCTTCGTAAGCGGCAAGAGCGGCTTGTCTTTCTGCTTTTGCCGCCGCGATATCGGCGTTTAAGGTGCCTTTTGAAAGTTCAATTAAAGCCTCACCTTGCGCGACCCAGCTGCCTTCTTTGGCAGGGATGGCGGCAACAAAGGCTTTGCGGCGGCTGACAATTTGGACATCATAGGAGGTGCGCGTCACGCCGCTTGCTCTGACCTGTAGAGGCGTTTGGTTATTGGCAACACGAAGCGCTTTAATCGTTAATTGCTTTACAGGCTCATCTGTTGCAACGGCCGTATCAGCGATTGCCGCCTCATCAGCAGAAGGCGCAGGAGAGAAAAGGCCAGATAACATCCATGCAGTGACACCGCCCGCAATTAAGAGGGCCCAAATATAAGAGCTACGCACGCGCATAATCAGTCTCGTTTCAAATTGGAGTTTCGATGCGCCTGTTATAGCATGATTCACTTTGAGACGAAACCATCTCGATAAATACGAGATAGGATTAGATAACCGCTTTTTCGATGATTGGCCTATTTTGCGGGATGCGGTCATAATGGAACGGTGTCATATCAAGCGTCTTGTAAGAGCCGTAGGTTAGATATTCAGCTGTACCGCGCCCCATGGCTGGTGATTGCTGAAGGCCATGGCCGGAAAATCCATTGAGGAAGACAAAATTCTCAACCTCTGTATGCGGCCCCATAATCGCATTATGGTCAAAATAATTAGTGGCATAATGACCAGCCCATTCACGCACAACTTTAATCGCTTCAAATTGCGGAATGCGCGTCGCCAAGACAGGCCAGATATGATCCATCCATAGGCTGTGATCCATCTCAAAATCATCATAAGCGACGGCGGGATCAATCTCTGCATGACCACCTGCCATATAGAGCGAGGAGCCATCTTGGCGGAAATGAACGCCTGAAGGGTCAATCGTTAGCGGCAAGTCTCTATCAAGCGGGTTTTCAGCTGAAAAGACCCATGTATAACGCTTGCGAGGCTCAACAGGCACATCAATGCCGGCCATCTTGCAGGTTTCAATCGCGCGTGGGCCAGAGGCATTGACAAGCTGGCCGCAAGAGATGGTCTCACCGCTTGCAAGCGTCACAGATTCAACCCTTGTGCCCGCCGCGCTCTTACGCATGGCCACGACTTCATTATGGATATAATCAACACCATTTTGACGCGCTTTTTTGCGCAACCAATCAAAGACCGTGACGCCTTCCCAATAGCCCTCATCAACAAGATTATGAGAGCCAAGCAGAATGTCATCAACATTATAGAACGGATAATCGCGCTTGATATCTTCTGGGCTCATAAGCTTGGTGCCTGCGCCAGCTTCTTGCTGAACGCTATGGCTTTCACGCAAAGTCTCGGCAAATTCAGGCGTGTCAGCCAGATACATATAGCCAAAATTCTGAATCGTCAGCTGTGGCACATCAGGGTCATTATCCATGAATTGACGCATATTTTTGACAAATTCAGCGGCAAATTGAGAAATGCGAATATTTAGCTCGGCGCTAAATTGCTGTCTCATACAGCTATTTGTATGGTTGGTTGAGGAAAATTCGTAAGTCGGATCTTTTTCCACGACCAAAATGCGCCCATCAAAATCTTTGTTTTGCGATAGGAACCAAGCGGTTGAAGAGCCCATAATAGCGCCGCCAATGATGATCACATCATAGCTGTCATGCTGTCCTGTTTTTGGATATATAAGGTTGCTCATGATATGATATCTCCTCTATCGCCCGCCCATTTCATGCCAAAATCAGACATGGCGCACATGTTATTTTGCTTACACCTACCGATTAGGCTTGTACAAGTAAAAATTAGGTTAAAAGGGCATATTGACCGAAATATTGGTGGTAATATCGCCTTCTTTTTCAGGGCTATCTTCGTTCTTTAGCTGTTTGGCTTGTTCAATGTTCACCGTCATGCCGCTTTCCATGATGAATTGGCCGCCAATTGCCGCAGAGATGGCTTCTTGTTGGCGCTCTTCGCCCGCAACAAGCACACCTTTTTGGCGCACGGTGCCAATATCAAGCCTGCCTAGAAGCGTGAATAGAGAGGGCGGCAAGGGGCCAAAGCCAACCAATGGTCTCTGCCAATTAAGCTGGACGCTTGCCAACAGGCAATCTTCGCCTGATAGGGTGCCGGCATCAAGTCCAATGCCAAAACCTCTGCCACCAAATGAGCATTCTGAATTCGCGAATAGGGCATCATCACTGAGTGTGATTTGTGCCATCGCGCGGAATGTGGCATCTACCTGTCCGACAGATAAAAAGCGCAAAGGTTGGCGGTAACGCTCAGATAAGCGCAGAATTGAATGATGCAAATTCGCGCCTTCACGGCTATTGGCGCGCGCCCCAAAGAAATTGGCGCCTTGCTCAAATTCAACACGTAAAGCATGTGATGCCCCATCGCCCAGCGCCGCCTCATAATCAGCATAGCCTGTCACATGGCGCACATAATCAGTGGTCGATGGCACGCCGTCATTGCGTGATTGTGAGTTTGTCACCCGCACCGCGCCGCCCACAAAGAGCGATGATCCCCGCCGCTGCCAGAGGGGAAGTCGTAAACCAAATTCCTGTGTATAGGCGCTTGAAGTGAAGTTAATATCAGACAAAGCGCCTTTTTCTGGACGCGTCTCTGATTGCGCTAATTTCACATAGAGCTCAAGGTTGGTATCATCAATATAGCTGCTATAATCAAAGGCCAGCGATTTATAGGTTTTTGGGTCAGGGGCTTGGCGGATAGACAGGCGCGCGGTATCACGCCCTGACCATTGGCCTAGCCAGGCAAGATCTGCCAAGAAAACATCGCGGCCCAAGCTTTCGGATAGATAATTCTGATAGCCGGTACTAGCGGTCTGGCGTCTTTGGTCAATCTCAAGGATAAGCGCAGAGCTGCTTGGCTTTTTGCCAGGCCTGATAATGCCCTTCGCAGAAATGCCCGGATAATCATTGATAGAGAGTAAAAACTCTTCCAAATCATCTGTGCGCGTCAGGCCCTTTGCGGCAAAACGCCCAAACGCATCAAGGATATGAGCGCGCGCAAGGTCTGAGAGGTTTCGCTCGCGAATGATAAGCTCATCAATGCGGCCTTCGATGATTTCAATGCGCACCTGCCCATCGGTCACTTCCTGCGCTGGAACAAGCGCAAATGACAGGGCATATCCTTGGGTGCGGTAATAGGTGGTGATTCTATCGGCAAAGGCATAAAGCGCTGAGAGCGAGATTACGGCGCCTGTCTCTGGCGGGCCCAGGCTTGTTAAGGTTTCAACGGAAAAACGCTCGCCGCCCATGATTGACAGGGCTGAAAGCGTGAATGTGATGTCATCTGCGCCAATTGGTGCCTCATCCAATGAGGGCAGGGATAAAGGCGCGCTGTCTTGCCGCTTGGTCGTGGGAGGCTCTTTTAGCGCGCGTTCTATGATTTCAGGATTAGATAGGCTGGTAAGCTGGGCTGAGGCTGTTGATAAGCCCATGCCAAGGGGAAGCCACGCAAGGGACAAGCAAGCAAATGCTACACAGGCAAATGCGAAACAGGCGAATGCTCTTTTGAAAGAGGGCCTGTTGGATAAAAGATAGGCGGCGATAGCTTGCATAGTCTTAACCACCATCCCTCACATTCATCCCATTAACACCAGTGTTGTTACGAGTTGTTTTTAAACCACGCCTCGTTTTTTGACTTTACCTCATTATAGGCCTTTGTGAAACCTGATAAAGACAGGCCCACAACGCGTGGCTGGCCATTGCTGGCAAGCACCGCGATGGCGGCTTGGCTTCCTTTTTTTAGCGGGTTAAGCGCGGCCTCTTGGACAATCGCCTCAATAAAACAGCCATCTTGCTCACATCTTGTGAATTTTAAAGCTGTTAGCGCCTGATCTTGTTGGTCAATTTCAAACAAAATGCCACCCGAAACGAGCAGGCCTGTCGGCACCCAAATTTGCACGCCAATTTCATCTTTTGCGCCAAAATGCGCGATAGAGGTCAGCATCACACGTTGCTGGGTATTTGTATCAAACGCTGTTTGCACCGCATCACAAGGGGGCAGATCGGCGCGTTCAATACAGCGCACAACCCAATCCTTGTAAGTCGTGGTTGTGATATCGTCAGCTGATTGCGCAAAGGCAGGCTGGCTGCCCATGATAAGCAAAAATAACGTCAGCAAGTGACGGATAGTTCTGGTACGCATCTTGTGAAATGATCCTTCTTATTTTGCCGAACACATGCCTTGCTGTGCGCCTGTTGTCTCACAGCTAAGCATGACCCAATCACCAACTGTTTCCACAAATGGCGCGGCTTCATTACTATCTTGTTTTGTTTTTAGCGTGACTTCTTCAATCATCTCAAGCTTTTCTTCACGCTCTATCTTGATATCATTTTTGACTATTTCAACCTGCTGTTCAACCATAGGGGCGGTGATATCTTGTTTTTCCTTGGTGCGCCCTTCAATGTCGGCCAGTAATGTCTCGCCATCAAGGGCGTAATTACGCGCAAGACCGCCATTAAGCCCGTCTTTTAGCATATAGGTGACAGCGACTGATTTATCAAAACCAGGCTGGGCCGTCACAAAGCTGCCGACGCCATCGACACCAACTGTTTGGGCGCCGATAAAGCCTGATAATAGACCCGCTGTGATGGTCGCATTGCGATTGCCATCATAGGCTTTATTGGCCGCAAGAGAGCCGCTAATCTGCAAGGATTTCTTCTCAATCACCCCTGTGACTGTCGGCAAGGCAAGGGAGTAGTTAGACGCCGTCGTGCCGCTAAGGCCATAGCCAGATAGGGTGACGCCAATCGTGCCAGCATTGACAGAATTAAACACAGCCGCCGCTGAGCTTGCATCCAAACTCACATCATCAGAGCCCTGAATATTGGCCAATGTGCCAGTATTCGCGATAGTGGCCGTATTGGTGCCATCATAGGTCTTGGTGGCGATTATTAGCTGGTTAACAGACAAGGACCGCGCGCTGATATCGGCTGATAATGTCTCAGATGCAAGGCTATAATTCGCGCCAAGCCCGCCATTTGTCCCATCGCCAAGATTATAGCTGACAGAGACTGTTTTGCTTGTGCCAGCCGCGCTATCAGCAAAGCTGCCTGTCGGTGTTATGGTCACAGTCTCGGTGCCAATAAAGCCAGATATCGTGCCGGCGGTAATGCTTGCTGTGTTGCTGGCATCATAGATTTTATCGGCCGCCACTGTCCCTGTGATGGTCAGAGCTTTGGCTGTGATGTCGGCTTGTCTTGTCAGGCTTGCAAGGCTGTAATTGCCTGTTTTGCCGCCATTATCACCATCTGCCAGCGCGTAGGTGATGGTGGCTGTTTTATTGGTGCCAACATGCGCATCAGCAAAACTGCCTTGCGAGAGAGCGGTGACAGTCTCAGAGCCAATAAAGCCGCTTAGGCTTGTGCTTGTGACGGTTGCGCTATTGCTGCCATCATAGATTTTATCGGCGACGCTCACAGAGGCATAGCTTAGCGCTTTGGGCGTGATATCTACAGAGGCGGCGCCATTTGCAAGGCTATAGTTCGCGGCAAGCCCGCCATTTGTGCCATCAGCAAGGCTATAGGTCACGGTCACATATTGGCCTGTGCCAGCATCCGCATCAGAAGTGGTGCCTGAGGCGGTTGTTGTGACAGTCTGTGAGCCCACAAAGCCAGATAGGGTGCCAGCGGTCACAGAGATATTATTGGTGCCATCATAGACTTTATCACTAGCCGTTGGGCCCGTAATAGAGAGCGCTTTGGCGGCGATGTCTGCTGTATCAGATCCGCTTGCAAGGCTATAGTTCGCGGCAAGCCCACCATTTGTACCATCGGCAAGGCTGTAGGTAACACTCACTGATTTGCCGGTGCCGACATTCGCATCACTAAACTGTCCTGTGGCGGTTGCGGTGACAGTCTCAGAGCCGATAAAGCCGCTTAATGTGCCAGCCGTCACGCTGGCTGTATCTGTCGCATCATAGGTTTTATCGCTGGTTGTGGGGCCTGTAATCGTCAGGGCTTTGGCGGTGATATCGGCTGTATCAGATCCGCTGGCAAGGCTATAGTT
>DBMZ01000166.1 GCA_002299005.1 Alphaproteobacteria bacterium UBA685
TTTAGGCCCATTGAGCCACAAATCATCACACGATCGCTGGTCGCGTCAAACGCTGGCACGCCCAAATCATCAAATAATGTGCCATTTTCAATCAGCGTGGTGATACGCCCCATCTTCGGGCTGTCTTGCCTTGTTGTGGTCGGATAATAACGCAATTGCCCTGCGGCCATCTCGCCGATAAGCGGGTCTTTTTTGGTCTCTTCCACCAGCCACGCACCATAGGCAAGCTCATCCACATCACGGCATGTATGGGTTAAGATAATTTCTTCATATTGCTCATAAACCTCAGGATCACGAATAAGAGAGGCAAACGGCGCGATGCCTGTGCCTGTGGCAATCATATATAATCTCTTGCCGGGGATAAGCGCATCAAGAACCAATGTGCCAACCGGCTTGGTTTTCATGATGATATAATCACCGGGGACAATTTTCTGAAGCTGTGAGGTAAGCGGGCCATCTTGTACTTTAATCGAATAAAAAGACAACGTCTCAGACCAGAAAGGCGCGGCAATGGAATAGGCGCGCAAAAGGGGCTTGCCTGCGTCATTTAACAAGCCGATCATCACAAATTCACCAGAGCGAAACCGGAAACTGGCTGGGCGCTCAACCTCAAAATGGAACAAGCGATCATTCCAATGTTTGACAGACAAAACTTTGACAGCGTCCTTGGTATCAGACGCAACGCCAACAGACGAATTAGCCGCAGAAATCATATCAGATGCGCTCATATCTATCATACCCTCTTGAAAAGCCTGATGGCCTATACTGTGCCTTTTGATATCAACCACATAGGCATTTATGTCAATTAGCGCCGTGAGAAAATAGTTGCGCGTCTATCCTTGGACTTAAAAAAAACGCCTAATCCGCAATTCGCACGCAGATTAGGCATCAGATATTGTGAAACATGCTAGTTGCTAAAGCTTTTTAGATACGCAATGACATTGACGCGATCTTTTTCTTTGCGCAGGCCAGCGAACGCCATTCTTGTGCCTTTAATGTAGGCCTTTGGCTTTGTTAAGTAAGCGTCCAACGTTGCCTCATCCCACACAATATCAGCGGCAACCATCGCCTTTGAATATTTTGTATAGCTCTCAAGGCTACCAGCTTTGCGGCCGAAGAGATTCACAAGGTGCGGGCCTGTTTTGTTTTTCTCAGCATCGACCACATGGCACGCTTTGCATTTCTTAAACACCTTCGCGCCTGCCTCAATATCACCGGCAAAAGTGGGGCTTGCGCTCAAAGCTGTTACAATGAGGGCCGCACCGATAGCTGATTTAACCATTTTTGACATGTTTTTATCCTTCTAACATAGTCTTAATCTCACCCCCCATATAGTGCTTTCTGAGGCAAATCTCAACCTTCATAAATGGCACAAATGCCGCACGTAAGAGTTGCCGGCCTAATAATAATCACCTACCAAACTTAGCCTTGACTAAATTCATAAGGCGTGCAACAAATTAGAAGCATAACTGAATTTACGTAATGATGGCATGACATCCTTGTATATTGAAAAAACCCCGCTTGAGGCGACAAGACGCCCTGCTCCAATTTATTGGGGCTTGCTGATTGTTGCGTTGATGTTGGGGATTTGGTCATTGCTTGATGCGCAATTTGCGCAGGTGATTATCTCAACAATTGCCGATGCCTATCTTCAGGTAACAACTTTTGTTGCCGCAACCTTGCTTATTTTTTATGGGCTTGAGCGCCTCTTTGGGTTTAATGCGGTTCAGCTACTATCACGCTCTGGCGCATGGCAGGTGCCGATCGCGGCAGCTCTTGGCGCATTGCCCGGTTGCGGCGGGGCGATTATTGTTGTCACAAATTATGTCTCAGGCCGCCTTAGCTTTGGGGCTGTGCTTGCCACATTGACCGCCACCATGGGAGATGCCGCCTTTTTGCTGATCGCCAAAGAGCCTGTCACAGGCATGCTTATCATGGTTATTGGCCTTGTTGTTGGCACGGTGTCTGGCTATTTGGTAGACGCTATTCACGGCAAAGATTTCCTTCGCCCAAAAGACAGACAGTCAAAAGACGATACCACCGCCGCCTCAAGACAAGATGCGCCAGAATTTGTTAACCGCATTTGGCTTCTTGCGATTATCCCTGGCATTGTCATCGGGGTGTTTGGCGCGTTTCAAATCGATCTCGACCCGCTCTTTGCCAACCAGTTAACAGACCAACCTGTCACAGTCTTTGGCTTCATGGCTGGTTTATTATGCTTTGCGATGTGGCTGTTACCGCGCTTCTTAAAACAGGGCCAATCTGAACAGCCAACAAGCAACATAGTGCGTCAAACAATTGCTGACACAAATTTTGTTACGGGCTGGGTCATCATTGCCTTTTTGGTATTTGAAGTCTCTTTATTCGTCACAGGCTATGAGCTATCTGAATTATTCCAAGGGCTGACTATCTGGTTGCCGCTGATGGCTGTTGCGATTGGTCTGTTGCCCGGATGTGGGCCGCAAGTGCTTGTCACAACCCTCTATTTGGCAGGCATTGTGCCGCTATCTGCGCAAATCGGTAATGCGATTAGCAATGATGGTGATGCGCTATTCCCCGCCATCGCGCTGGCACCAAAGGCAGCTTTGGTTGCGACACTTTATTCGACTGTCCCTGCGTTAATATTGGCCTATGGCTGGTATTTTTATCAGGCATAAATCTGCGCACGATAATTAACAGCCACACGATTAGCTTGCTCAAGCCAATGTCGCTCTGGCATCTTTGCCGCTTGTTCTTGGCTTATCAGCACCCCATCAAATCCTGATTGACGCGCATGACGATATTGATCACACACCAAGCCGCCCACCGCGATCACCCGGCCCTGATAGCCCCTATCGCGCAGACATCTTGCCGTTGAAAAGCCGCGCCCATCGGCTGGCGAGGCAAAGGAGATATGCACCTCTGCGATACCGTTTAGCACCTCATCCAAATCCTCTGGCGCCTCTTCCACTGTCACGGCGCGAATGGGGGTTAGGGCTTTATAGGCCGCAAACCCGTTATCGGTGACATATATACCCGTTAAATTTATACTCGTTGAATTTACATCAGGCATGATAAAGCACCTCCTTAAACGGGGTGATGCCAACGCGTTTATAATAGGCAAGAAAACTCTCATCCTTACCGGTCCGCTTGGCCAGATAATGGGCAATGATCCTATCTATCGCGCCGATAATTTGCTCATAAGAAAAGCCCGGCCCTGTGCGCTCACCAATTGCCGCATCCTGTGTGCCATCACCGCCGATGGTGATTTGGTAATTCTCCACCCCGGCCCTATCAAGGCCAAGAATGCCAATATGCCCGACATGATGATGACCGCAAGCATTGATACAGCCTGAGATTTTAATTTTCATCGGGCCAATATCATATTCTGTTTTCAGCCCCTCAAAATGCGTTGCGATTTGCTGGGCGATGGTAATAGAGCGCGCCGTCGCAAGACTGCAATAATCAAGCCCCGGGCAGGCGATAATATCAGAGACGAGCCCAATATTTGCCGCCGCCAAATCAGCCTCTTGCAAGGCTTGGTAAATGGCTAACAGATGTTCTTTTGGCACATGCGGTAAGATGATGTTTTGCTCATGGCTGACACGCAATTCATCATACGCATAGGCCTTTGCCAGCTCTGCCATGACGCGCATTTGCGCCGTGCTCGCATCCCCCGGTGTCGCCCCTTGCTTCTTCAGCGATATGGTTATGCTGACATGATTTTCATCACGGTGCGCATGCACTGATTGCCCCGCCCAGCGTGCAAAAGCAGGTGATAAGGCCATTTGCGCTTCAAGATCAAACGCGCTTGCCTTGCTAAGGTTAGGGAGGGCAAAATCATCTTTTATCTTGCGCAGTAACGTCTCTGATAGGGGGCGATGTGTCTTTTTGATTTGCGCAAAATAGGCGTCAATCTGCGCCTTTGTTTGCGCCAGCCCGTTCTCTTGCACAAGAATTTTGATACGCGCTTTATATTTATTATCACGCCTGCCATAGCGGTTATAAATATGCATCACCGCCTCAAGATAGCACAGCAAATCAGCCTTTGGCACAAACGCAGATAATTCTTGGCCAATAAGCGGCGTGCGCCCAAGACCGCCGCCTATCAAGATACGATAGCCCGTCTCACCATCCCTATTTTGGACAATCTGGATACCAATATCATGAAAGGCAATCACTGCCCTATCATTAGGAGCACCGCTGACAGCAATCTTAAACTTACGCGGCAGGAAGGCAAATTCAGGATGCGCCGTTGACCATTGGCGCAGTAATTCAGCCACCATGCGCGGATCTTCAATTTCATCTGGTGCGCAGCCTGCGAAATGATCCGCTGTGACATTGCGAATACAATTGCCAGAGGTCTGGATAGCGTGCATATCCACCTCAGATAATGCCTCAAGCACATCGCCGACATCGGCTAATTTCATCCAATTAAACTGGATATTTTGACGCGTGGTGAAATGCCCATAGCCCTTATCCCAACGCTCAGCGATATCAGCTAATTTATGCATTTGGCGCGATGACAAGGTGCCATAAGGGATTGCCACCTGCAGCATATAGGCATGAAGCTGGAGATAGAGGCCATTTTGCAACCGAAAGGGCTTATACTCATCTTCGCTAAGCACACCGTCAATGCGACGTTGGGTAATCGTTCTAAATTCAGAGACTCTGTCTTTGACAAAATCTCTGTCAAAATCTTGATAATGATACATGGGCGATCCTATCTTTTGCGATTTGCGACTAGTTGTTGGCCATTGCGATTATTGTGGTGATAATTACTTGGGCCTTTTGTGCGCAGTTGCTCTTTGGTACTAAGCGGCCAGCCAGCCTCATCAAGCGCGATGAGGTAAATGCCCACCGTTTGATTGGCATAGAGGCTTTGGCATTCACGCACCGCTTCTTCTGCGCTTGTCTCGGTTTTAAATTGCTTGGCATGCGTTACATCCCAAACCCATCTGCCCGTTGGTGATAGATAGACCACATCACCTGTCAAAAGCAGGTTAGCTGTGACGGCAAAATACCGCGGATGCACCCCTTTGATGGTTTTAAGCTTGCTCTGTGACATGTGGCAGTGCCTCCTTCCACGCAAGAGGCCGCAAATTGGCAAGATGTGCCTGATGCGGGGCTAGCCCTAAATAGATCAAAGCAGGCCCTGTGATATCTGCCTGTGCGATGGCACGCGGCAAATCACCGAGGCTGGTCACAAGCCAACCTTCATCTTTGCGCGAAATATTCTCAGCTATCGTCACCTTTATCTGCGGCGGCGCGCCATGCATGATAAGCCGCCCTGAAAGATAAGACGCCGCGCGCACAGACATATAGACAGCTGCCGTAAAGTCATCCTCACGCAGGCCCTTGGCCATTTCACGCCAATCATGGTCCGCATAGCCATTCACATCATGACCTGTCAGGATACGAAAGCCTGAATTGCGCCCGCGCTTGGTAAGAGACGCCCCCATCTGCGCCGCCCCTGCACTAGCGCTTGTGAGGCCAGCGGCAATTTCAAAGGGGATATTATAACCATCAAGGGCCGTAATCTCTTCATCTAGGCGGCCAAAAATGGTTGCATCACCTGATTTTAAGCGCACAAGTTTTTGACCTGTTTGCGCCTTTGCGACCATCAGCGCATTGATATCAGCTTGACGCCATGAGGCTTCAAAGCCCTTTTTGCCAACCTCAATCACCTCAGCCTCTCGCCGGCATAGCTCTAGGATGGCGGGCGGCACAAGCCTGTCATGCAAGATGATATCTGCCTCATGCAAAAGACGGCGTGCTTGCATGGTCAGTAAATCAGGTGATCCCGGCCCTGCCCCGACAAACCAGACAGGTGGCTGTGCTTGTGGCGCCCCGCCCATCTCAGCTAGCAGATATTCGCCATGCGCATGGGCACCTGCCCCATCCATCTGGCTATGTGCCCCCTCGAAATAGCGGGCCCAAAAATCACGTGCTTGCGGTGCCAAGAGTTGCGCGCCAACCTTTTCACGCAAAGCCCCTGCGACGCGCGCAAGCACACCATAAGATTGTGGCAAACGCTCTTCAAATTCCTTTTTTAAAAGGCGTGCCAAGACAGGCGCTTGCCCCTCGGTGCCAATCGCAATACTCAGCGGCGCACGGTCGATAATCGCCGGCGTCGTAAAGGTACTAGCGGCCAGATTATCAATCACGCAAAAGGGGATATGGGCGGCTGTGAACAGCGCCATCAAAGACGCATCAGGGCCTGTGAGATAGACAAAGGCAATGGGAGGGCGCGCCTCATCATCACGATCAGAGGCATCAAAGGCGCGCGGATAATGCTTTATTGCCTGCCCTGTCCCCTTGTCTGTCATGTTCTTAATAAAGGCAGACAGCCCCTCTTCAGGCGCACTGGCGTAAATCTCAACCAGCGCTTCTGACTTAGCGACAAGCCGCGCTTTGGCAACCGCATCATCCTCATTGCCGATAATGCAAATGCGCTTGTCTGTCACCTTTAAATAGATGGGAAAATGCTTCATGACAGGCTCCTTTTTAAAAACCTTTACAGAGCTGTCAATTTCGCAAAATATTCTTAATCTACAATCGCAGAATAAGGGATTTAGTCAGATATTTCACAATTTCAGGAGAATTTTAGAAAATATTGCCTGCATGCGTGACATTACTAGCAAGCTATTCAGGCAAAAAAAAGAGCGCACCCTCATCATAAAGGTACGCTCTAATTCATTAGATTTTGCTTAGTTTCGGAAGCTATGCCCCTTGCTGTGGGCGCATATCATCTTTGCTGATACCGGCAACCGCAACAGGCTTTTTCATTGCATCACGGCGGAAAGGCTCACCTAGCTCTTGGTTAAGCAACACTTCGATGAATGTCGTCTCGCCCTTATTCATTTGGGCATCAATCGCCGCATTTAGCGCGTCTTCCAAATTCGCCATTGAATCGACCTGAATACCCTTCACACCACAAGCCTCAGCGATACCAGCATATTGAACGCCTGTATCAAGCTCTGTGCCAACGAAATTATCTTCGAACCACAATGTTGTGTTACGCTTCTCAGCACCCCACTGATAGTTGCGGAAGATAATCATTGTGATAGGCGGCCATTCATTACGACCAATCGCTGTCATTTCGTTCATTGAGATACCAAAGGCACCATCACCGGCAAAACCAATCACAGGCACATCAGGGCGACCAATTTTCGCACCCATAATCGCTGGCAGACCATAACCACAAGGGCCAAACAGACCTGGCGCAAGGTATTTGCGGCCATCTTCGAATGTTGGATAGGCGTTACCAATCGCACAGTTATTGCCAATATCTGATGAGATAATCGCATCTTGCGGCATCGCAGATGTAATCGCGCGCCATGCCATACGAGGTGACATTTTCTGTGGCTCTCTATCACGTGCGCGTTCATTCCAACTTGTGCCCGGATCATCATCTTCATGGTCAAGCGAGGTAAGCTCTTGTGCCCAAGCTGATTTTGTTGTGGCAATCAGTGATTTACGTGCATCACGGCCCGCATCGCCAGCGGCATCACCTAATTTCGCCAATAGCTGTTCAGCCACTTTCTTGGCATCGCCGACGATACCAACAGACACAGGCTTTGTGAGGCCAATACGGTCAGGGTTGATATCAACCTGAATAATCTTGGCATCTTTTGGCCAGTAATCAATGCCATAGCCCGGCAATGTTGAAAATGGGTTCAAGCGTGTACCCAATGCCAACACAACATCAGCCTTAGAGATAAGCTCCATACCAGCCTTTGAGCCATTATAGCCAAGCGGGCCAGCAAATAGCGGATGTGAGCCCGGGAAAGCGTCATTATGCTGGTAACCACAACATACTGGCGCATCAAGGCGTTCTGCCAATTTCATCGAGGCATCAATCGCGCCGCCAATCACGACACCAGCGCCGTTTAGCATCACAGGGAATTTCGCTGATGAGAGCAATTCAGCCGCTTGTGCTAGTGCATCTTCACCGCCTGATGGGCGCTCAAATTCAACAACAGCTGGCAATTCAATATCAACAACCTGCGTCCAGAAATCGCGTGGCACGTTAATCTGTGCAGGGGCTGAGGCGCGTTTTGCTTGCAAAATAACACGGTTCAAAACTTCAGCGATACGAGAGGCATCACGCACTTCTTCTTGGTAGGCAACCATATCTTTGAACAAAGCCATTTGCTCAACTTCTTGGAAACCACCTTGGCCGATTGTCTTATTCGCGGCTTGCGGTGTCACCAATAGAAGCGGTGTGTGGTTCCAATAAGCGGTCTTCACAGGTGTCACAAAATTTGTGATACCCGGGCCATTTTGCGCAACCATCATTGACATCTTACCAGACGCTCTTGTGAAGCCATCGGCCATCATGCCCGCATTACATTCATGAGCGGCATCCCAAAATGTGATGCCAGCTTGAGGGAACAAGTCAGAAATAGGCATCATGGCTGAACCGATGATCCCAAAAGCATGCTCAATACCATGCATTTGAAGTACTTTTACAAAAGCTTCTTCCGTAGTCATTTTCATGGAAACAATCCTCCCGAATGAAATGGTTAACGCGCGTCACTGCAACAAATTGGCTACAGAGTGACCAAAATAAATATCTGGAATGACACTGCCCCAACCTCTTTTGCATGGATAGTGCCAGTTGCATCTATATTTAATACCAGCTTGAGAGGCTGATTAACCCGCATAAGCAACGGCGCAAACAAAGGCAGACTAGATCTTTTATGCAGTATTGCTTACTATAGCGGCAAATTGAGAAAAATAGCGTGATGAGGTCCTTTCATGTCACATAAAGACGCGTTTGAACAATGGCAGAAACAAGCTGATAAAGAGCTGAAGCGCACATCTGACAGTGCTGAGCCACATGGCAAGCAAACGCTCGAAGGCATCACCATAAAGCCGCTCTATACCAAAGAAGACAGCGCCTCATTACCACATATCGATAATCTGCCCGGCCAAGCGCCCTTTACCAGAGGCCCGCGCGCCTCAATGTATGTTGGCCGCCCTTGGACAATCCGCCAATATGCCGGATTTTCAACCGCCAAAGCCTCTAATGAGTTCTATCGCAAAGCGCTTGCCGCCGGGCAAAAGGGCCTGTCGGTTGCCTTCGACCTTGCCACCCATCGCGGCTATGATTCAGACCATGCGCGCGTCGTTGGTGATGTCGGCAAGGCAGGTGTTGCGATTGACTCTGTCGAAGATATGAAAACCCTGTTTGATGCCATCCCGCTTGATGAGATGTCTGTCTCTATGACAATGAATGGCGCGGTTCTGCCTGTTTTGGCAGGCTTTATTGTGGCAGGCGAAGAGCAAGGCATTGATAAATCCAAGCTATCTGGCACGATTCAAAATGACATCTTAAAAGAATTCATGGTGCGCAATACCTATATTTACCCGCCAGAGCCGTCTATGCGCATTGTCTCTGACATCATTGGCTATACCGCCCAGCATATGCCGAAATTTAACTCAATCTCTATCTCTGGCTATCATATGCAAGAGGCTGGTGCGAATAATGTGCAAGAGCTTGCCTTTACCTTGGCAGATGGTCTTGAATATGTCCGCACAGCTTGCCGCAATGGCATGAATGTGGATGATTTTGCCCCGCGCCTATCCTTCTTCTTTGCGATTGGCATGAACTTCTTTATGGAGGCCGCCAAGCTTCGCGCCGCGCGCACACTTTGGGCGGTTTGGATGGAAAAGCTATTTGATCCGCAAGACCAAAAATCATTGATGCTGCGCACGCATTGCCAGACGTCTGGCGCGTCTTTGCAAGAACAAGACCCGTATAATAACATCGTGCGCACAACCATCGAGGCACTTGCCGCCGCGCTTGGTGGCACACAATCGTTGCACACAAATTCATTTGATGAGGCGATTGCCCTGCCGACCCCAACATCATCGCGCATTGCCCGCAACACACAGCTTATCCTGCAACATGAAACAGGCATCACAGACACAGTTGACCCGCTTGCTGGCTCTTACTATGTCGAAAGCCTGACCAATGAGCTGATTGAAAAAGCCAATGCGCTTATCGAACAGGTTGAAGAGATGGGCGGCATGACAAAGGCCGTGCAAGAGGGCTTCCCGAAGGCTGAGATTGAAAAAGTGGCCGCCGCAAGACAAGCGCATATTGATAGCGGCTCACAAGTCATTGTGGGTGTGAATAAATACCAGCCGCAAGAAGCCACCGATATTGATATTCTTGAAATTGATAATCAGGCTGTACGCGAAGAACAAATAGCCCAGCTTGAAGCCATCAAAGCAAAACGTGATGATGCACAAGTCGCAAAGACGCTTGAAGATTTGCGCCATTATGCCAAGACAGGCACAGGCAATTTGCTAGAGGCAAGTGTCGAAGCCATGCGTGCAAGAGCCACCGTGGGCGAGGTCTCAGATGCATTAGGCGATGTCTTTAACCGCTATCAAGGCACGCCAGAGCTTGTGACAGGCGTTTATCGTGACGCCTTTGGCGATGATGCGGTCTTTGATGAGATTGAAGCCGCCCTTGGCAAATTCAAGACCATCACCGAACAAGCCCCATCTCTTTATATGGCAAAGCTTGGTCAAGATGGCCATGATAGAGGCGCCAAAGTTATTGCCTCTGCCTTTAGTGACATGGGCATGGATGTGCATGTTGGCACCCTGTTCGAGACACCAGCCGAGGCGGCAGATAGTGCGATTGGCATGGGCGCCCATATCATCGGCATCTCAACACTTGCCGCAGGCCATAAGACCTTAATCCCACAGCTTATCAGCCATCTCAAAGATAAGGGGGCTGAGGATATTATGGTGATCTGCGGCGGCGTTATCCCTGAACAGGATTACCAATTCCTCTATGATGCAGGCGTCAAGGCTATCTTTGGGCCTGGCACAAATATCACAAAAGCGGCCCTAGAGACGATTGATGCGGCCCATGATCAGATGAGCCGCATGCATAATTATCGTCAAGCACGTCTTAATCAAGAGAGCTAAATCTTAAGACCTCGTGTCATCAGGCGTGTCATACGCTGGCTAAAGGCGGCCACATCTTTTGGTGGCTTGCCTTCGAGGATGAGTGATTGTTCAAACATCATGAAAGAGGCGTCTGTCACAACATCGCCGTCTGTGCCTTTGGCGACAAGCTGGTTCAAGCTTTGGACCAATTCATGGCGCGGATTGACCTCTAAGATACGCGGCTGATCTTGGAAGTTTGGATCATGCGCCTTCATCAGCCTTTGCATTTGAATATCCATGCCGCCTTCATCTGCGACAAGGCAAGCAGGGCTGTCGGTGAGCGTCTTTGAGATGCGGATATCAGCCACAGAGCCGCCAAGCGCCCCCTTCATTGCCGCAACAAGCGCCTCAACATCAGGGGCCTCATCATCTTGCTTCGCATCATCTTCGGCTTCAAATTTATCGATATCAACACCGCCCTTGGTGATAGAGGCAAATGTCTTACCCTCAAATTCAGGCACAAGCGGTAGCCAGAACTCATCCACAGGATCTGTGAGGTATAAGACCTCAATCCCTCTGGCTTTAAAGCCTTCCAAATGCGGGCTCATCTCTGCTTGGGTGATGGTATCAGCCGACAGGTAATAAATCACATCCTGGCCATCTTTCATCCGTGACACATAATCAGCAAGGCCTGTTAGCCCTTCAGAGGTGCTTGAATGAAAGCGTGAAATAGGCAGGATCTTTTCACGATTATCAGCATCTTCATACATCCCCTCTTTGAGGACGACACCGAACTGTTCCCAAAAGCCGTCATATTCTTCAGGCTTTTTGTCATGCATCTTTTTCAATTCTGTCAAAATACGGCGCACAACCGCTTTGCCAATACGATCGAGCGTCTTGTTATGTTGCAGTAATTCGCGGCTGACATTCAAATCAATATCCGCTGTGTCAACAATACCGCGCACAAACCGAAGCCAAGCAGGGATAAAGGCATCACAATCATCTGTGATATAAACACGGTTAATATAGAGCTTTACCTTCGGCTTTCTGGCAGGGTCAAACAAATCATAAGGCCGCATTTGCGGAATACATAAAAGGTTCGTAAAGCTAACCGTGCCTTCAGAGACATTATGCAAGGTCAAAAGCGGCGTGCCGTAACCTGCGCCCATATCTGAGAAGAAGGCGTCATAATCTTCTTGCGAAATCTCTGATTTTGGACGCGTCCACAAGGCAGAGCCTGAATTTAGCTGGCTGACCTCTTCCCCATCAATGAAATTAACAGGATAGCTGATATGGTCAGCATAGGTCTTAATCACATGGCCAATGCGCACCTGTTCAAGAAATTCTTTGGCATCTTTTTTCAAATGAAGCGTGATTATTGTGCCATGTTCGGCTTTTTCAGACGGCTCAATGCTATAGCCAGAACGGCCATCAGATGACCATAGATAAGCATCATTAGTGCCAGCTTTGCGGGTAAGCACCTCCACCTTATCAGCGACCATAAAGGCTGAATAAAAGCCAACACCAAATTGACCGATAAGCGAGACATCTTGACCCTCACCTTCCTTCTTATCACCCGCCTTTTTGTCACCGAGCGCTTCCAAAAATGATTTCGTGCCAGAACGCGCGATCGTGCCAAGGCTTTGGGTTAATTCGCCCTCATCCATGCCGACCCCATTATCAGTAATAATCAAGGTCTTTGCCTTTTTATCGGCCGTAATCGAGATAGAAAATTCAGCGCTTAAATCTGACAGCTTTTTATCGCTTACAGACAAATAGCGTAATTTATCAATCGCATCAGAACTGTTTGAGATAAGCTCACGCAAAAAGATCTCTTTGTTCGAATAAAGAGAATGGATAACAATATCCAGAATTTTGCCAGTATCTGCTTCAAAATTATATGCTGACATAGGGGTGCACTCCTGCTGTTTTTTTGCCCAAATCAATCGTTCTCAAGACATATAGGCACTCTGGATTTCGCCTTCAAGAGGACAGCTTTTGCGATTGGCAGAAATAAAAGAGTGACAAGTTGACGAAATCTGATAGCACCACTCGTATAAAAGGTGCTGATATGTTAATGGTAACGATTTGGCACAGATGAATTGGCGCGGACATGACAGCATCAAAAACCACAGATAGCCCTCTTGCACATCTAAGCCCTCTCTTGCAAAAGCGCGGTATGTTGACCTATCTTCTGGCAACAATTGTTGGCCTGCCAACCATGTCAATCACCTTGATTGCACCAGCTATCCCTAAAATCAAAGTTGAATTTGCCGCCACCTATAATGAGGCACAATTGGTGCTGACCGGCTTTTTGATTGCGATGGCGGCGGGCCTGTTATTTATCGGCCTACTCTCAGACAGATTTGGCAGGCGCCCTATCTTGCTCAGCGGTTTGACGTTATTTTTTATCGGCTCTCTCATCGGCACCTTTGCGACCTCTATCTCTGTTTTGGTGATAGCGCGCGTTCTGCAAGGGTTTGGTGCGGCGGCGCTGATGATCACAGGGCGCATAATCGTCAATGATATTTACGCAGCAAAAGATGCCTCGCGCGCTTTATCCTCCATCACCGCTGTGCAATCAATTGTGCCGGTTATTGCCTTGGCACTTGGCGGGGGCATTGTTGAATTTTTTGGCTGGCGCATGACCTTAATCGTGATGCTGGTATCATCTACGATTGTGTTGGCACAAAGCTATTTTTTGATACCAGAGACCAATAAAAACCGTCTTAGCATGTTAAATCTCGCAAAATTATTCGAGGCATTTAACACGGTTTTATCATCGCGCTACTGGCAGCTTTACTCTTTATGTGCTGGCCTGCAAATTGGTATGTTTTATTCAATGAATGGCTATATGCCTTATCATTTTGAACGTTTAGGCGCGTCTATCACCGCCTTTGGTTTCTATTATGCGACCATCTCTGTTGGTTATATGATTGGCAATCTTATTAATCGTCGCTATGGCGCAAGCTACAGCCTTGGGCAATGGGTGCTTATTGGTTGTTGGATTTGTCTGGCCACTCTTATTGCCATCTTAGTGGGCCATTCGTTTGACCTGCTAACACCTTTGCGCCTCTCAGCTCTGATATCTTTTATTGGCTTCTCACACGGCCTGCTTGTGGCCAATGCAATTATTAGCTCTATGAAGAATATGGGCCCGCATTCGGGCAGTGCGAACGGGCTTGGGGCTGGCATGCATATGCTTATCGGCGCGATATCAGGCTCACTTATCATATCGCTTGGTGGCGCAACGTTATTTTGGGTCTCTGTTATGGTGAACATCTTGATGGCTATCATGGCCATCATGGCCGCGGCACGCGCGCTGAAGCTGTCATCATAGCACTTGCCAACATCTTGCTAGCGCATTAAATATCAGATGAGTTCTTTTAAGATTATGAAAGTTTGAACATGTCAGCATCGGTAAAACAAGTCCGCTCATTACGCAAAAATGGCAGTCAGAAATTGACAAAATTGCGGTCTGAATTGACAGATATGGCGTGGGAGTTAAGTGATAAAAACCAAACGCTTGGCGATAAAAACATCGCGCAGACGCTTGTGCTGATTGATAAAAGCCTGATTGAAATCGAAAAGGCCTTGAGCCAGCTCAATTCTATCTGGCTTGTTGACCGGAACGTGGCCAAGGTCAAAGGCGAGAGCTTGCATAACTATAAATTTTAAGAGCCTATAAGGCCTCTTGCGATAGGGCCCTTAGGTGCGCGCGCGTTGATTGTGCCAGCGCCGCAAGATCATACCCGCCCTCAAGCAATGAGACAACGCGCCCACCAGCGGTTTTTTCGGCCAGTGCCATGATACGGCTTGTGACCTCATAAAAATCATCTGATACCAGCCGCAAGGACGCCAACGGGTCATTGAGATGCGCATCAAACCCAGCGGAAATCACGACCAGCTCTGGCCCAGCTTTTGCCAAATCAGCCAATAGAGGCTGCCATGCCTCAATCATATCACCGCCATCCATGCCAGACCGCATTGGCTGGTTCAGCACTGTCACCTCTTCACTAACCTGTCCGGTACCGGGGAATAAGGGCATCTCATGGGTCGAGGCATAATAGCAATGTTTCTTGCCAACAAAGGCGGCTTGTGTGCCATTGCCATGATGGACGTCAAAATCAAGCACAGCGACATTTTCAATCCCATAGGCTTGCTGGGCATGACGCGCGGCAATCGCGGCATTTGAGAAAAAACAAAACCCCATCGCACGGTCAGGCTCAGCATGATGGCCGGGCGGGCGCATCGCCACAAAGGCGGTTGAGGCCTTGCCACTCATCACATCATCAACCGCCCCACAAGCGGCCCCTGCCCCTCTTTGCGCCGCCTCAAGCGTATGCGGCGAGAGATAGGTATCCCCATCAATACCGCGCATCCCATCTGTCGGCACAGCGGCAAATAATGCGTCTAAATAGGCTTCATCATGAATAAGAGCTAGCTGGTCTCTGGTGACCAACGGGGCCGCTTTGCGCTCATACTGGCCAAAATCAGCCTCAAGCATTGCCAAAACGCTTTTGATACGCGCCGGTCGCTCAGGATGGCCTGTTGGCACCTGATGCAAAGCCGCGCTTTCATGATGATAGATAATCATGATCAGAACACATCCTTGCGCCGTCTGATCTCTGTGAAAATCTCTGCCTCACTTGCCCCTTGCATGCCTAAATGCGCGGCAATAGACGCACTATCTGCGCGGCAAAACGGGTTTGTGGCCCGCTCTTCTGCCATGGTTGAAGGCACGCATGGCTCGCCCTTATCTCTTTTGGCGCGAATGGCTGTGATACGTTCGCGCAAGGCCAGATTATCAGGCTCTATCGTCTCAGCAAAAGCGGCATTGCCAAGCGCATATTCATGCGCCGAATAAATCACCGTCTCATCTGGCAATGCCAGCAATTTTGACAGCGAGTGATGCATCATAGGCCCATCGCCCTCAAACAGACGCCCACAGCCAAGCACAAACAGGCTATCACCGCTAAATAGCATCTGATTGGACGCGCTATAAAAATTAATCATATCAAGCGTATGACCAGGCGTTGCGATGATTTTGATGACATCATTTGCGAAGGGAATCTCATCACCATCTACCAGCGCGACATCTATCAAGGCGGCGATTTTATCCTTTGTGCCGCGCGGCCCATAGACCGTGGCACCTGTCGCCTCTTTTAGCGGGGCAAGACCATCTGTGTGGTCCCAATGATGATGCGTGATAAAGATATGCGATAGGCTAAGACCTCGCTCAGCAAGAGCGCTAAGAAAGCTCTTATCGCATCCGGCATCAATCGCCGCGGTTTGCCCGCTCTCAGGATCATGCAATAAAAACCCATAATTATCGTCATTATAGGCAAATTGGTAACAAAGGAGCCGATGACTTTGAAATTGGGCCATCATCGCCCCCTACCAGCTACCGCTATTTGGCATAGAGGCCCATGGTTCTTGCGGCGGCAAAGGCCCCTCTTCTTGGATAAGTTCAATCGACACATTATCAGGCGATTTCACAAACGCCATATGACCATCACGTGGCGGCCGGTTAATCTCGACCCCCTTATCCATTAATTCTTGGCATTTGGCATAGATATCCCCCACACGGTAGGCCAAATGCCCCCATGAGCGACCTGTCTCATAAAGCTCATCAGACCCCCAATTATAGGTCAGCTCAAGCTCAGGTGCGTGAGTGGCGTGGGCGCTTTCCTCATCTTGCGGAGCGGCCAAGAAAATCAGGGTAAATTTGCCAGCTTCATTATCCGTGCGGCGCGTCTCCACAAGCCCCATCTTATTCACCCAAAAATCGAGGGACTCATCAATATCAGTTATTCGGATCATTGTATGAACAAAACGCATGGCTGGTTTTCCTTCTGGCAAAAAATAGCTGTGATAGGCCGGTG
>DBMZ01000114.1:0-889 GCA_002299005.1 Alphaproteobacteria bacterium UBA685
TAGTTAAGCAAAAATGAAGGATGAAAGAGTATGAGCCAACCAACAAGACGCTTTTATGTGACCGCGATTGAGGCGCTTTGCTCTATCGGCATTTATGATCATGAGCGCGCGAATAAGCAACGTGTCATCATCGATATTGAGGTCGTCCTAGACCCTGCGAGTGAGCCGACAAGTGACGCGATTCTAGAAGGGCTTGATTATGATATGATAAGAGATGGCGTATTAGATCTTGCGCGCGCGCGGCATTATGATTTGCAGGAAACATTGGCCCGAAGCCTGTTCGATAAGATGATGTCACTGCCAACCGTGATAGAGGCCAAGGTGCGCACATCAAAGCCCGATATCTATGAAGATTGCCAAGAGGCGGCCTATCAGCTGTCGAATATTACGCAATAGGGGTATTACGCAATAGGAACAGTCGCTAGCTATTTTTCAAGCTGGCTAAAGGCGGCATTGAGGCGCAAGAGTGCCTCTTTGAATTCTGTTATCTCTTTTGAGCGATTATTCTGGCTGTCAGGCGCGCCTTTTTGTGCTTGCTCAAAACGGTCAATGGCCTCATCTAAATGGGCGCATAATAGCAGGCCTGTTTGCGGATTATCATAGGCAATAATATGCGACAAGGCGCGCGCTGATAGGGCGCTATGATGACTGTTCTGACGCTCTGCTAGAATTTGCAGGAGGGTTGAGGATGTCAAATCTTCGCCGCTTTTGGCATCAAAGATTTTGACCTCTTCGCCAGCCTGTACCATCTTCGCCAAATCAGCCAATGTGATATAGGCAGACCGCGCCGTATCATAAAGACGACGATTCGCATATTTCTTGATCTCAATCACTGATTTAGCTGTCATCGAACTTTATCCTTCCAGTAAGCGTGAAACACGCTTGTCTT
>DBMZ01000114.1:969-4704 GCA_002299005.1 Alphaproteobacteria bacterium UBA685
GCGCGTGAAACACGCTAGCATAAAAGAACCTTAACCCCAAAAGGGAAGACATCGATTTTCACGAACAAGGTGATAAGTGACCAGCCATGAGCGCGCCTATTATGCCCCCGCCCTATAATGATGAGCCAGCCAAAGAAGGCCTGTCCGATAGCGCGCGGCTTGATCAATTTTATCACAGCCAAGAAGGACAAATGGTGGCAGGCTTTTTGCAAAAGGCAATGCGGCCATTTTTGGGGCTTGAGGCAGATATAGACAGGCTTGGCTTTGGCTATCCTTTCATGTGTCTGCCCTCATCGCTACTACTGCCATCACCTCTGGCAAAAAGCACACTACCTGTCCTGATCCCAAGTGAGATGGGGGCGCTTGCCTACGGGTCTGATGAGGCGGTTATGACAGCCGCGATTGCCTCATCTTCTTGGCCGATTGCCAGCGATAGTATGAATCAAATTATCATGTGTCATGGGCTGGAATATTGTCATGATGGTGAGGGCGCTCTGGCAGAGGCCAACCGCGTGCTGGTGAGTGCGGGGGAATTGGTTTTGATGGTGCCAAATAGAGCCAGCCTATGGGTGCGTAATGAGGCAACACCCTTTGGGCATGGGCGACCTTTTTCAAAGGGCCAGATAAGCAAATTATTGGCAAAAACAGGCTTTACCATCACCAGCCTGTCACGCGCCTTATTCTTGCCGCCACATTTATTGCGCGCGCCTGCGCGGCTTGCCAAAGGGATGGATCATTTAGGGCATTATGGATGGGGGCTTTTTGGTGGTGTGATTTTGGTGCGGGCGACGAAATTGCATTATGCGACGATGCCAAAAGGGCGTGGCAAGGTGATGGTCTCCTTATCAGGGGCGTTGCGTCCTGCAAGACGCCCCGCCCTACCCCTATCATCGCGGCGGCATAATCTGCACTCAAAGCTAGTCAAATTCATCTGATTCTGGCACAAATGATTCAGGCATAAAGTAAGCGAAACACTCTCACCTTATTTGGCAAATAGGACCCTTATGACAAAATCGTCATCACAAGATATATCAGAACAAACAAAAGCATCAGAGTTGGCAGATTTACGTGCCAAGATTGATGAGATTGATGATGCGCTGTTATCATTGCTTGCCAAGCGGCAAGGTCTGTCACGCCAGATTGTCACCAAAAAGGCGCTTGGCTCGAACGTGTTTCGCCCTGATAGAGAGGTAAGCTTGCTTCGGGCGTTGGTTGAAACGCACCCTGAGATTGAGGCGCGGCTGATTATGGGCCTATGGCGTCATATTATTTCGGCCAGTATTGCGGAACAAAAACCTGATTACACGATCGCCCATAGCGCGGGCGCCGCTGGTCTTGCGACGCATCATGGGGCAGGCTATATGCAGCTTGATTTGCAAGCCTCTGTTGAACAAGCCATTGCAAGCTTGCAAGCAGGTAGTGCGGATTGCGTGATTGTCACCGAAGATGAAATGCGCCTTCATGCGCATTTGCTGGTGCCTGATGAGGTGGTGATTGCCGCCTCGATAGGCTTTTTGTTTCAAGAAGGCCAAGAGCGTGGTTATGTGCTATGCCGCGAGATGCCGTTGGCGTCTGGGCCAAATCGGGGCGATGATATGATTGTCGTGCGCGGTGATGATAACAGCCTGACCCATCATCCAGCCGCGCATGACGCATTGCCTTCGGGGGTTGTTGTGGGGCATTATGCAACACCGCTCAATAGGCCGATAAAGTAAAGATTTGAGAAGATTATAACGATGAAACCATTTCCAAAAAAAGCTGTTGCCCAGCTGGTATCCTACCGTCCTGCTTTGGGTAAGGTGGCTGATACAAAGCCGATACGCCTATCGGCCAATGAAGGCGCGCTTGGCTGGTCGCCTCTTGTTGAGGACGCACTGCGCAAAGGCCCTGTTCAGTTGAATCATTATAATTTGCCGCAATCAGCTGATTTGCATGAGGCGATTGCCGAACGCTATGATCTAGACGCAAAGCGGATTTTAACGGCCAACGGGTCTGATGAATTAATCGGCCTGATTTGCCTTGCCTATCTTGAAGATGATGATGAGGCCATTCATACGCAATATGGCTTTTTGGTCTTCCCGCAAGCAACGATTATCGCAGGCGGCAAGCCCGTGGTCGCAGATGATGGCGCGAATTTAACCGTTAGTGTCGACAATATTTTGGCCGCGGTAAGCGCGCGCACCAAGATCGTCTTTCTTGCCAATCCAAACAACCCAACAGGTACATTGATTGATGAGGCAGAGGTGCGTCGTCTGCATGCTGGCCTGCCTTCATCTGTGATTTTGGTGCTTGATTGGGCCTATGCTGAATATGTGCGTGATGGCATGTCCTATGGCGCGCGGATGGTTGAAGCGCATGATAATGTGGTGATGTTCCGCACCTTCTCAAAGATGCATGGCCTTGCGGCACAGCGTTTGGGGTGGGGGTATTTCCCTGATGAAATTCGTGATGTGCTGGCCTCTATTCGCCCGCCATTTTCGATCAATAGTATCGCAAGCACGCTTGGCATTGCGGCGGTGCAAGATGTCGATTTTCAGGAACAGAGCATCAGCCATAATGAAAAATGGCAAAAGGCATTCCCTGCGCGTATGGCAGAGCTTGGCTATCGCGTTTTGCCGACATGGGCGAATTTCTTTTTGATTGATTTTTCGGCGTCTAGTAATGCGTCTCATAATGGGCCTGATGCGAAAACAGCGCTTCAGTTTATGGCAGAGCGTCACATTCTTCTTCGTGAGATGACGCCCTATAGGCTTGATGATTATCTGCGCATGTCAATTGGCACAGATGATGAGATGGAACAGGTGCTAGCCGCCTTTGCCGCTTTAAAGGGTGCGAAATAGTGGCCCTTATTTATGATAAAATTGCCGTAATTGGTATCGGCTTGGTCGGCGCGTCTGTTGCGATTGCGGCCAAGCATAAAAAACTGGCGGGCCATGTCGCAAGCTATGATATCAATGCCGATGCGCGTGATGAGGCGCGAAGCCTGTCGATTGGTGATGAGATCTGTGATGAGATTGAAAGCTGTGTAGAAGAGGCCGATCTTGTCATTTTATCTGTGCCTGTCGGGGCGATGGCAGATGTGATGATAAAGATTGCCGGCAGTTTGAAACAAGGCTGTGTGATAACAGATACAGGCTCAACAAAATCATCTGTGATAAAAGACGTAAAACCGCACGTGCCGGCAGGGGTTCATTTTATCCCGTCTCACCCAATGGCAGGCACCGAATTTTCAGGCCCATCGGCTGGTTTTGCGCGCTTGTTTGAAGGGCGGTTCTGGCTGATTATACCAGATGGGGCCGCACCAGAACAGCTGGTGCCTTTCACGCAATTCTTGCAAGGGCTTGGCGCGACCACCGAAGAGATGGATGCCAAATATCATGACCGCGTGGTGGCGATTACCTCGCATTTGCCGCACTTGATTGCCTATACCATTGTCGGCACGGCGGTTGATTTGGAATCTGATCTGAAAAATGATGTGATTCGTTTCTCTGCCTCAGGCTTTCGTGATTTCACGCGTATCGCCGCCTCTGACCCTGTTATGTGGCGCGATGTCTTCATGAATAATGATGAGGCTGTGCTTGAAATGCTTCAGCGGTTTAATGAGGATCTGAGCTATCTGCAACGCGCTATTCGCTGGAAAGAGGCGGATAAGCTGTTTGATTTATTCACCCGCACCAGAGATATCAGAAAATCCATTATCGAAGCTGGGCAAGATTAATCAGCCTGCTTAAGTGA
>DBMZ01000115.1 GCA_002299005.1 Alphaproteobacteria bacterium UBA685
ATTGCCGATGAGGTCATCACAGATGGCAAGGTAGATGTCACAAAATATCAACCAGTATCACGCCTTGGCTATCGGGATTATGCCACAATAACAGATGTTTATGAGATATCAGCCGCGCTAAAGCAAAGTTAGCCTATCACGCAATTGCGGACTTCTAGATCAACATAGCCGCGCAAATCTGAGACTGTGAAGCTTAATTCTAGGATCCATTCTTGGGCCGGCAGGATGAGCGAGAACGGCAGATTATGTTCGGTAATGGTCTGACCACCAAGATAGGCTTGGCGCACCTTTACCTTTTGCAACGGGTCAAACCACGGGTTGGCTTTATTGCCATTCTCATTAACCGCGCCTTCGATATTCAATCGCAAGGCACCATCAAACAACGAGGCCTTTGATTCAGCCCCGCCATATAATTCGGTTGCGACTGCCAATGATTGATAATGCACAACGCGGCAATTCGTCGGCACGCCTATTTGCTGTAGACCTGCATAAATTTGTTCAACCTTTGTGCCATTGGCAATCTGTGCCTTGACCAATTTAGCAAATTTGCCCGAATTCTTGTCGGTTAGGCTAACAGCCGTATTTTGCGCGCGTGCCTCATTCAACTCAATCTGCAATTTTTCAAGCTGTGAGCTCAAGAGCTGGATTTCGCGATCACTCTCAAAAATGGCAAGGTTTGAATCTGCCTGCAGACGCTTTTGCTCTGCTGAACCCCATAGCCAGCCTAGCCATGCCACAAGACCGATGACTGTTATGCGAAACAAAAATGACACAGAATAACGCATTTCGCGTTTTCTATATTTCTCTCTTGTTTGAAAAAAATCCATGCCCAGCCAGTCTCATACCACAATATGACAAGATAATCAGGGGACAAACGCGCCGCCCTCATATCCTGCAAATTATGTTTGTTAATCAGATTGGTCTTGTAATACAATAATTTAAGCAGATTTGCCAATAGTGCTTATCACCAAATCAAGAAAATTAGGTGCAAGAAATAATGGGTGAGTATATTTATGGCTCGTAAAAATAGTGCCTCTGAGAGGCCTGCGCGCGCATGGCAACGCATGCTTTCAGGCAGGCGTTTGGATATTTTATCACCTAGCCCTATGGATATTGAAATTAGTGATATCGCCCATGGACTTGCACGCGTCGCACGGTGGAATGGGCAAACAACCGGCACCTATGGCTATTCGGTCGCGCAACATAGTGTTGTGGTTGAACGGCTTGTGCAAACAAACGCCCCTGACCTTGACCAGAAATGGCGACTTGCATGCCTGCTTCATGATGGGCCTGAATATGTTATCGGCGATATGATTACGCCGTTTAAATCCGTGCTAGGCCCGGCCTATAAGGATATTGAGGCAAAGCTTGAGGGGGCGATACATTTGCGCTTTGGCTTGCCTGCGATACTGCCCGCCTATGTCAAAGCCATCATTAAACGCGCCGATAGGATGGCCGCATGGCTTGAGGCAACACAATTAGCGGGCTTTTCAGAAGCAGAGGCAAAGAAATTATTTCCCCAACCAAGAGGCTTGCCAGCTGATTTTATCCTAACGCCAGAGCCACCAGAAGAAGCGGCGCAAAGATTCTTGCGCCGTTTTGAAATTCTAAGTGGTGAGAAAGTAGCCAGGTAAAGCCAGAGATATATATCTCTGACCTTGTTCGTCTGTTTTAAGCTTGCGGCTTTATTGACGCGATAGGGGCAC
Organism: Alphaproteobacteria bacterium UBA685; assembly: GCA_002299005.1. Taxonomy (GTDB): domain Bacteria; phylum Pseudomonadota; class Alphaproteobacteria; order Puniceispirillales; family Puniceispirillaceae; genus UBA685. The sequence continues at coordinate 1,707 of DBMZ01000115.1, forward strand.
GCTCAGCTGCGACCTCTTCAACGGCAGCAGGTGCCTCAATCTCGGCTTTCTCTTCGCTCTTTTTCTTTGCGAATAGGCCACCAGACTTCTTCGCTGGCTTCTTTGCTTCTTGCATCATCTCAGGGTCAATCGCGACCGAATTTAACAGCCCAAGCGCGCGTTGCATCAAAGCAAGCGATTCATCAAGCATCGCGATCGATTTCGCTGTATGCGCGTCACCAATGGCGTCGTTCTTTTCCGACAGATCCCATGCCAAATCATTCATCTGATCAGAAATGCGGCCCAATTTTGTCTTGCCACGCTTCCTGATAGTGCGGACATTTGAAATGGTCTTGTTCATTGTCATACTCCCTTTGATTTGATGACTCCTTAAGTATAAGTTATTTTTAATATATTGCAATAATTCAGCGTTATTTGCTGTTAGTGCGAATTCTCATTGCATCTAATCTCATATTTGGTTATTCAACGGTCAGGCGAGCAATCGCCGTACATTGTGCTGTGCGGGCGTGATGGAATGGTAGACATAACGGACTTAAAATCCGTGGGCCTTAGGCCGTGGGGGTTCAAGTCCCCCCGCCCGTACCACACATAAATTCCGGGGGATAAAACAGATGCTTCCCCTTATCCTTACTAGAGGAAAAGCATGTTTTTCCTTCCCCTTTTTGATGATAACCCGACCAAATCACGCCCCTATATTAGCTGGGCGCTGATAGGCGCCTGTGTGCTTATCTATCTCTATCAAGCAGGCCTAGCCCCTGTTGCAGAGAGAGCTTTTATCATCACCTATGGGGTTATTCCGTTGCGTCTATTCACGCAATTTGATGTGTTGAGCAT
>DBMZ01000173.1:0-4230 GCA_002299005.1 Alphaproteobacteria bacterium UBA685
ATTGTTGAAGCGCTTGAAGCGGGCCTATCTGTCTATCAGGGCAAGGCGCTTGTGAACTCTGTTACCGGCGAAGAAGAGCGTTTGGAAGTTGTTTTGCCGCTGGTCAAGAAATATGGCGCGGCTGTGGTGGCTATCTCTAATGATGAGACTGGCATCTCTGAAGATCCCAATGAGCGTTATAAGGTCGCCAAGAAGATTGTCGAACGTGCAGAAGATTATGGTATTCCGCGCGAAGATGTGGTGGTTGACCCGCTGATTATGCCTGTTGGCGCGATTAATATGGCCGGGCGTTCAGCGCTTGATTTGATTATCCGCCTTCGCACAGAGCTGAAGGTGAACACAACTTGTGGTGCGTCAAACATCTCATTTGGCTTGCCGAACCGTCATGGTATGAATGCGGCCTTTTTGTCTATGGCAGCTGGTGCGGGCATGACATCTGCGATTATGAATCCGCTTCATGCCGAAGAAATGACTGGTATTATGGGCGCCAATGTGATGAATGGTGTTGACCCTGAATGCCGTAAATGGATTGCCAAATTCCGTGAAGCCCCTGCTGAGGGTGAAGGCAGAGAGCGCCGCTCAAACCGTCGCCGCCGTGCCTAAGAGCCTTATGGTATAGAGAAAAGAGCCATAGATCATGACACAATCAGATGATGTAAAAATCGTTTTCACCCCGTCTGGCCGCCAAGGTCAGGTGGCGCGCGGAACCAATCTTTTGCAAGCTGCACGCCAGCTTGGTGTGGATGTTGATTCTGTCTGTGGTGGCAGAGCGATGTGTGGTCGTTGCCAAGTGAATGTGGGTGATGGCTCTTTTGCGAAACATGGCATTGTTACATCAAAAGACCATCTATCTGAGGCATCTGCCTCTGAGGCGCGCTATGCTGAAAAGCGCAAGCTTGCCGCTGATAGACGCCTTGCGTGCCAATGCACAATCGAAGGCGATCTTGTGATTGATGTGCCGGCGGAAAGTCAGGTTCATAACCAGCTGGTCAGAAAAGAAGCGGATAATCGCACCATTACCCTAAACCCGCCTGTGCGCTTATGTTTTATCGAGGTGCGCGAGCCTGATATGCATGAGCCATCTGGTGATTTGCGCCGCGTTATCGAAGCGCTTGAGGCGCAATGGGCAGACCGCATCACGGGCACGATTATTTGTGATATGCATGTGTTGCGCACCCTCCAGCCAGCCTTGCGCAAGGGCAAGTGGCAAATCACGGTGGCGTTGCGTGAAGGTCATGAGATCATCGCTGTCTGGCCGGGCCTTAAAGAGCGTATTTTGGGCGCGGCGGTTGATGTTGGCTCAACCACTATGTCGGCCCATCTATGTGATATGAATTCAGGCGAAGTACTTGCCTCAACAGGGATTATGAACCCGCAAATTCGCTTTGGCGAAGATTTGATGAGCCGTGTCTCTTATGGCTTGATGAACCCCGGCGGTGCTGAGGAAATGACAAAGGCTGTGCAAGATGGCTTGCAACAGCTTATCCAAGGCGGGGCAGAGCAAGCTGGTATGAGCGCAGATGATGTGCTTGAGGTGGTGCTTGTTGGCAACCCTGTGATGCATCATTTGCTTTTGGGGATTGACCCGATTGAGCTTGGCGGTGCGCCTTTTGCGCTGGCGGTTGATACAGCCACACAAGTGCGCGCGCATGAAATTAACCTTGCGCTTCATGATGGCAGCCGCGTTTATGTTTTGCCATGTATCGCAGGCCATGTTGGCGCAGATGCGGCAGGGGTGGTCTTGGCAGAAGCGCCGCAAACATCTGATAAGATAAGCTTGCTTGTCGATGTTGGTACAAATGCAGAGATTGTGCTTGGTAATAAAGAGCGTCTCTTGGCGGCCTCATCACCGACAGGCCCTGCCTTTGAAGGCGCGCAAATCTCATCAGGTCAGCGTGCGGCCCCCGGCGCGATTGAGCGTATCCGCATTGATGCCGAAACATTGGAGCCACGCTTTGCGGTCATCGGCTCTGATATCTGGTCAGATGAGGAAGGCTTTGGGGCGGCGGTTGAAGCAACCGGCATTACAGGCATTTGCGGCTCTGGCATTATCGAGGTGCTGGGCGAGATGTATCTATCTGGCATTATCTCAGAAGATGGCGTCATCGATGGCGCAATGGCGGCAAAGACCGACCGTATTTTTGAAGATGGTCGCACCTTTAGCTATCGGATTAGCGATACGGTAAGTGTGACGCAAAATGATGTGCGCGCTATCCAGCTTGCCAAGGCCGCGCTTCATGCAGGCTTCAAGCTTCTGATGGATAAGATGGAGATAGGGCGGGTTGACCGCGTGGTGCTGGCAGGGGCGTTTGGCACGCATATTGATCCTAAATATGCAATGATTTTGGGCATGGTGCCTGATTGCTTGCTTGATAATGTGATTGCCGCTGGTAACTCTGCTGGGGCAGGCGCGCGCATGGCGCTGTTGAATATTGATAAGCGGGCTGAGATTGAATCAGTCGTGCGTGATATCGAAAAGATTGAAACAGCGGTTGAGCCGTCATTCCAAGATCACTTTGTGCGGGCCATGGCGATGCCGCACAAGACAGACCCTTATGAGGAGCTAACCAAGGCGGTGAAATTGCCGGTGCGCACATTGCGCGATAATGCAGGCGATGCGGCAGAACCAGCACGCTCAGGCAGACGCCGCCGCAGAGGCTAGGTCTCTTGGTGATAGGTAACTGATTTAAAGGCTAGTCTTTTTCCGAAGAGGCTAGCTTTTTTTGACTGTGCCAATAAAGCCCGACAACCAGCAAAATTGCGAGGATATAGCAAGGCCAGACAAAGGCGCCATAACCGCCCATCGCAAAAAACGCACTCATGAGGCACTCCTTGCGGTCGCTGATTTTTTCATCTCATTCAAAAACCGCACCATCCGCATTAAGACAATGGTGATAAAAAAGGCTTGGAAGCCGATAAACATCGTCAATAAGGGCCATAGCATCGAGGCGTCAATTGACACGCCGCCTGAACGCAAAAGGCTGGCTGGCTGGTGCAGGGTGTTCCACCAATCAACGGAGAATTTGACGATAGGCAGATTGATCGCGCCAACAAGGGCTAATATCGCGGCAGGGCGTGCGCCGCGCCTGCGGTTCTCAAACCCGCCTGCCAAAGCCATATAGCCAATAAAGAAGAAAAATAGCACAAGCATCGAGGTCAAGCGCGCATCCCATACCCAATAGGTGCCCCAAGTAGGCTTACCCCAAAGCGCGCCTGTGATAAGCGTCAAAGCGGCAAACATCGCGCCCACAGGTGCCACGGCACGCGCGCCAATGTCTGCTAGGGGATGGCGCCAAACAAGGAAGAATAAGGCGCAGAGAGCTAGGATAAAATAGCTGGAAGAGGCGAGCCATGCGACGGGCACATGAATATACATAATGCGCACCGTGTCGCCTTGCTGATAATCAGCCGGTGAGGTGACAAGCCCCCAATAAAGCCCCAAGGCAAAACACACCAAGGTGACAGCTTTAGCCACTGGTAATATCGCCCTTGCAAGACGGGCAAAGCGGGTTGGGTTTGCGAAAAAATCAAACATGATAGAAGCTTCCTTATTCCCCCTCTTTTACCGCTCTTCAATTGCGGTGCGCAAGGCATAGAATGTCGCGGCTGGGCTGAGGACTAGCAAGGCCAAACATAAGGCGCCCAAAAGCGATAAATGCGCGCCATAGGCCGCACCATCAAGCACAGCTTGGCTTGCCAGCGTGCCGAAAATAACAATCGGGAAAGCCAAGGGCAGAATTAAAATAGCCGATAGGATGGACGAGCGTCTTGCCCCCAATGTTAAAGAGGCGGCAATCGCGCCAAGAAGCGTCAGGCCCAACAGGCCGATGGCAATGATGGCGGCTAGAAGAGGTAGGCTTGCAAGCTCGATCGCAAAGAATAATGCCAAAATAGGCAGAGAGGCAATAAGAGGCAGGCCCATAAGGCAAAAATGGCTGATAACGCGCACGAGCGCATATTCCCACAAAGCAACACGGCGCATGATAAGCCTGTCAAGGAAGCCACTTTCAAAATCATCAATGAATAGACGGTCAAAGGATGGCAAGCTTGCCAATAAGACGGCTATCCAAACAATTGAGCTTGTGACCAGTGATAAGGTCTCAGGGTTGGGGCCAATGGCAAGCGGGAATAGGGTGGATATCATCAAGAAAAACCCAACCGAGGTTAGCACATCACCAGGGCGCCTTATGGCCAATAGCATGTCTCTTTTGAAGATGGCGCTAATCATAG
>DBMZ01000173.1:4389-26227 GCA_002299005.1 Alphaproteobacteria bacterium UBA685
GCAGGGGTGAGGGTGATTATCTGGCTGATAAGGCTTTGGGCAAGCGGTGTATGGGTGCTGGCAATCACCGCACCGCCAAGCGCAAGATAGCCGGCGATACGTTCTTCTAAATAGGCAAGATTGGCGGCATCAAGGCTGGCAGATGGCTCATCTAATAGCCAAATATCATGGCTGTCATCCAATATATGCAAGCTCAATTTCTGACGCTGACCAGCAGAATAGGTGGCGATTTGGCGCTCATAGAGGCTTGATTGCACAAGCATGTTGCGGCTTTGCCCTGTGAGTAATTCGTAATTCTCATAGCCTGTTAAATCTGCTTGCATCGCATCATCATGACCAAGATAGCTGATGGTGCGGAGGGCCGGGATATCTTGTGCGGGGCACGGTTCGCCCGCAATGATGATAGTGCCTTTGATGGCAGGTAATAGGCCGGCAAGATGGCGCAGAAATGTTGATTTGCCGCAACCATTGGGGCCGCGCAATTGGATATAATCCCCCTTTGCCACTGTGCAAGAGACAGGCGCTGTCAGGACATTATCATTGCGAGAGGCGCAGAGTGCTTGGCACGCGATTACCATCTGTTTATCTGTCATGCGTCATCTTATCATTGTTTCTGGTTAACTCTATAGCCTTTCGCGGTTGTTTTGGACAGGGCTAGCGCATAAAAAAACTGGCTATGCGGGGATGAATTGTCTATACTGTCGGCGACCGGTTGCTGGCGCACCTCAACACGGCCAATGCGACATTTTACGATGCCAGAATTTATGATAATCGGCTCAAGATGATCTTGCGCCAGCGTCTTTCTTATGAGGCGCTGTGCTAGGTAAGCGTAACGGGTGCGTTATTATCAAAATGAAATTAACCGTCTAAGGGGGATAGTGATGAGTTTATATGCTGCTTATCTTGAAGAAGTTGCCAAACGTAGTACCGAAGGCCTTGCCGCTAAGCCAATTGATGATGCCGCGCTGTTGAGTGAAATTATCGCGCAAATCAAAGATACAGGCCATGAGCATAGAGCCGGTTCTCTGGAATATTTCATCTATAACACATTGCCAGGCACAACAAGTGCGGCAGGTGTGAAGGCGCAATTCTTGAAAGAAATCATCCAAGGCCAAACGGTTCTTGATGAAATCTCAGCTGATTTTGCCTATGAGCTATTATCGCATATGCGCGGCGGCCCGTCTGTCGAGGTGCTGTTGGATTTGGCGTTGGGTGATGATGCGAGCCAAGCAAGCAAAGCCGCAGAAGTTCTGAAAACACAGGTCTTTTTATATGACGCAGATACAGACCGCCTAAAGGCCGCCCATGAGGCTGGTAATGCGCTTGCGACTGATATCTTGAAAAGCTATGCAGAGGCTGAATTCTTCACCAAACTGCCTGATATGGAAGAGAAGGTTAAAGTCGTCTCTTACATCGCCGCAGAAGGTGATATTTCAACAGATTTGCTATCGCCTGGTAATCAAGCGCATTCACGTGCTGACCGCGAATTGCATGGTAAATGCATGATCTCAGAACAGGCGCAAAAAGAAATCCAAGCCTTGCAAGCACAGCACCCTGATAAGCGTGTGATGCTGGTGGCAGAAAAAGGCACAATGGGTGTGGGCTCATCACGCATGTCTGGCGTTAATAATGTGGCGCTTTGGACAGGCACGCAAGCAAGCCCTTATGTGCCATTTGTGAATATCGCGCCGATTGTGGCAGGTACGAACGGCATTTCACCTATCTTTTTGACAACTGTTGGCGTGACAGGCGGTATCGGCCTTGATCTGCAAAATTGGGTCAAGAAGCTAGATGAAGATGGTAAGCCGATTTTGAATAATGACGGCAACCCTGTTTTGGAACAGAAATTCTCTGTTGAGACAGGCACTATTTTGACCATTGATACAAAGACAAAGAAGCTGCTTGATGCCGATGGGTCTGAAGAGTTGGTCGATGTATCTGATTCATTCACACCGCAAAAAACTGAATTTATCAAGGCAGGTGGCTCTTATGCGATCGTCTTTGGTAAGAAGCTTCAGACATTTGCTTGTGAGACATTGGGTCTGCCATTGAAATCAGCCTTTGCAGCATCAAAGGAAGTCACCAAAGACGGCCAAGGCCTGACAGCGGTTGAGAAAATCTTTAACGCAAATGCCGTGGGTGTTGCCTCTGAAGAAGCCTTGCTTGCTGGCTCAGATGTGCGTGTGAAGGTCAATATTGTTGGCTCGCAAGATACAACGGGCCTGATGACCGCCCAAGAGCTTGAGGCGATGGCGGCGACGACTATCTCGCCAACATTGGATGGCGCGTATCAGTCTGGCTGTCACACGGCCTCTGTCTGGGATTTCAAGGCGCAGGATAACACCCCGCGCTTGATGAAATTCATGAATGATTTCGGCCTTGTCACAGCGCGTGACCCGAAAGAAAGCTATCATTCAATGACAGATGTGATTCACAAGGTTTTGAATGATATCACAGTGGATGATCACGCGATTATCATCGGCGGTGATTCGCATACAAGAATGTCAAAAGGCATCGCCTTTGGTGCAGATTCTGGCACAGTGGCTTTGGCCCTTGCGACAGGTGAGGCAACCATGCCAATCCCGCAATCTGTGAAGGTGACCTTTAAGGGCAAGATGGCCGACCATATGGATTTCCGTGATGTCGTTCACGCAACCCAAGCACAGATGCTTGAGCAGTTTGGCGATAACATCTTCCAAGGCCGCGTTATCGAAGTTCATATCGGCACATTATTGGCTGACCAAGCCTTTACCTTTACCGATTGGACAGCTGAGATGAAGGCGAAGGCCTCTATCTGTATTTCAGAAGATGCGACTTTGATTGAATCTTTGGAAATCGCCAAGAGCCGTATCCAGATCATGATCGATAAGGGCATGGAGCATGAAAATAAGATGCTGCATCGCCTGATTGATATCGCCGATACACGCATTGCCCAGATTAAATCTGGCGAGAAGCCAGCGCTTGCGCCTGATGCGAACGCTGATTATGCGGCAGAGGTTGTGGTTGATCTTGACGCGATTAATGAGCCGATGATCGCTGACCCTGATGTCAATAATTCAGATGTCTCAAAGCGTTATACGCATGATACCATCCGCCCTATCTCTTTTTACATGGCAGAGAAAAAGGTCGATTTGGGCTTTGTTGGTTCATGTATGGTGCATAAGGGCGATGTGAAGATTGTCGCGCAAATGTTGCGTAATTTGGAAGCCTCACAAGGCAAGGTTTCGTTCAACGCGCCGCTTGTTGTGGCGGCACCGACCTATAACATCATTGATGAGCTGAAAGCAGAAGGCGACTGGTCTATCTTGCAGAAATATTCAGGCTTTGAATTTGATGATAGCGCGCCAAAAGAGGCGTCTCGTACCGAATATGAAAACATCCTGTATCTAGAGCGTCCTGGTTGTAACCTATGTATGGGTAACCAAGAAAAGGCCGCCAAGGGTGATACGGTGATGGCAACCTCTACACGCCTGTTTAAGGGCCGTGTTGTGGAAGATTCAGACGAGAAGAAGGGTGAATCATTGCTTGCCTCAACACCGGTTGTTGTGCTCTCAGCCATTTTGGGCCGCACGCCAACGATTGAGGAATATAAGCAAGCGGTTGTCGGCATTGACCTGACCAAATTTGCCCCGCCAATCGCCAAGCCAGGCACAACGCAATCTGCTCATTTCTAGGGCCTGACTGCGCACAAAGTTGCCCTATCCTTTCCGGGGGGGAATGATAGGACGAAAAGCCTCACTCTGATTTATTCAGGGTGAGGTTTTTTATGGCCGCTAATAGCTCTTCATATTTGGAGCCGCGCTCATAATAAGAGGGCACCATAGCGGGCTGTGGTTCTTTTCCTTTTAGCAGGTTGCTTTGCATAATCCGCATCGAGATATCGGCCGTGCTATTTTTCTCAATGCTCTCAAGCACGAACCTTGCGAGGCGTGATTTATTGGTCTCTTCAAGGTCATTGGTTTGCGCTGTCCAGAATAACAGCCTGTCACGGTCACGCATCAGCGCATGAAGCCGCGTGACCTCTTGATCCGCACGCCTTGTTAGGTGCCTGTTGAAGAGGAGGAAAGGGTAATAGAGAAGAATCGTAAAGGTGGTTAGTTGCAGGATGTCTAGGAAATTGACACCTTCAATAGCCAATGATTTCGGGTCTTTGTGGATGCCATAAAAGGCGGCGCTTGCCACGATGGCGATGAAGCATAGAATGATGCGAGACTTGTTAGTGGTCTTCTCGGCTTGTTTAATCCACCCATCACCAAGGTCTTTCTTTTGAAGGTCTAGCTGTTCCAGCAAAGCTTTATCTTCGGTCGCCGAAAGGTGCAGGTTTTTGCCATAAAGCCGAAACCGCGTTTCGATAATTTCCTTATCAAAATTCTTGATAATCTGCCCTGGCTTGGTGATGTTTTCCAGCTGTTCAGTGATGACTGCTGAGCTCTTTTTCGCCTCATCCATGCCGATAGCGATGGCGCGGTTATAATGATACTCGACATGCTTTGCGCCCTTGTCATATTTCAGCGCTTCTTTAATTGCTTTATCATAATCATCAACGGCATCTGCATAGCGCCCGCCTTTTTGCTTGGCCTTGGCACGCAGATAATAGGAGGCGGCATCATCTGGCTGGCGTTTAATCGCCTCGTCATAATCTTTGATAGCGGTTCTATGACGGTCCAACGCCATCTTGGCCTCGGCGCGATGAAAGTAAAAATCGGCATGCGTATCATCAAGCCTGATAGCCTCATTAAAATCTATCGTCGCTTCCTTCGCCCTGCCGAGCTCTTTTCTTGCTATGCCGCGATAATAAAACGCCAATGTCTCATTTGGATTTAAGGCGATGGCATCGGTGGCTTGTTTTTCAAGCTCGTCCCAATTCTCATCCTTTTCCAAAGTGTCAAATTTAGATTTCCAATCTTTTGCCGAAAATGGACTCATCATCGCGCTAGCTCCCTCTGCTATTTATCTCGCCCAAACCGCTAGCCTAATGGCATTAACGATTTGAACGAAGGCTAACCGAAAGGATAGGGTGGGTTAGTCAGGTTTTAGGGGACTGATGTCTTTGATTGCTTTTGCGATATCTTTAAGGGCTTCGGCTAAGTCTGGCTCTTCCTTGCTGTTTTTTCTCCTAAAGCCACGCATGCGCAACATCCAAAACGACATATCAGCAGTGCTTTTTGTACTCATATATTTTAACATCGTTTGAGAAAGTTTAACTTTCTCATTTTCTGGCTGAGCTTGCCAGAATAGAATTTGATTTCGTTCTCTCATCAGCGAGTGAAGTCGAACTATAGTTTCATCAGTTCTTCTGGTAATATGACGCACATGAAGGAAAAGAGGTGTGGTCAGAAATAATATAGATGCGGCAAACGATAAAACATCGTCGAACTGCGCCTGTTCGGAAAGAGCGATGGTGGGGTCAAAATAATAAAAGTAAAACAGATAAACTACCACAAGCCAAATCAAAATGGTAGCAAGCCGATAGAAGCTTGAAGCCCGGTCAGCTTTATCGCTACTTTGCTGTTTTAGACATGTGGGTAGGAAAATCCAAAGCAATAAGGGAATTGATAAAAGAATGGAAGGTAGAAGAAACCAAAGTAAATCGCAGTATACGGTGCCAGCCTCTCTGCATTCTTCTGGTTTATAGCAAAGCCAAATGACCAAAATCGTTACAAACCACAATACAGAGAAAAGAATAACTGGAACTATAGTTGTGTAAGAAAGTATTTGTTTTATGACAGTAGGCTGGTCTGTAGTTTGATTACTTTTGTCTCCATTATTGTTTACCTCAGTGCTTATATTTTCTTGATCTCTGAATTCTGTGTTTGAATGTTTAGCCTCTCCATAAATACGAAATCTTGTTCGGCGTATTTCATCCTCATAGAAAGCTATGATTTTATCAGAATCAGTTATCTTTTGGAGTTCGTCTCTTCTGGTTTGGTCAAGTTGTTCTGTGGTTTCTTGCGCCGACTGAAGTCCGTAGGCCACAGCTCGATTGCTATAACTATTTGCACTCTGGGGGTTTAATTTGATTGCTTTATCAAAGTCTTCAATTGCCTCTTTATATAAACCAAGACCAGTCTTTGCACTGCCCCTCATGTCGAGAGCATTCTCATTAAAGTCATCTATTTCAATTGCTCTATCAAGATCGCTTATAGCTTCTTGATAACGGCTTAGTGCTAGATATGCAGCACCTCGATTTTGAAAGATAGAAGAATTCGACTGGCCTAATTTGATGGCTCGGTCATAATCCCTAATTGCCTCTTCAAATTTTCCAAGGAAACTTTTTGCCGTTGCGCGATTGCCATAGGCATTACTATATTCAGGGTCTATTTCGATAGCTTTGTTGTAATCCTTGATTGCCTCGTCATCTTGGCCAATCGCACTTCTTGCGACGCCTCGATTGTTGAAGGCAGAAGAAAAAGAGGGGTTGAAATCGATCGCTGTATTAAAATCTTTTATAGCCTCTTCATATTGCCCAAGTTTAATTTTTGCCGCACCGCGGTTGTTGAAGGCTGAAGAATCATTTGGGGCTAATTCGATAGCTTCATTAAAATCTCTTATGGCCGCGTCATATTGGCCAAGATTGTGTTTTGCGTTGCCTCGATTGTTGAAGGCAGAAGAGTTAGTGGGGTCCAAATCGATGGATTTATCAAAATCTTTTATTGCCTCTTCATGTTGGCCTAGTTCATTTTTTGCGATGCTTCTGTAACGATATCCAATGCCGTCTTCTGGCCATTCGTCGATGCACTGCTGTGATTGCTCGTGTAATTTGTTCCAATTCTTTACATCACACAACGCCTCCAACACGTTATGCCAAGCATTCCTCGCCTTCCTAGCCATCTTCCTATCTCCTTGTAAGATCTCGCCCGATGGTTAGCCTAATGGCGTTAAGGAATTGGGCGAAGCTTACCCGAAAGGATCCCCGCTTATTTTTTAGGCAGATTGGCACCCTTACCCACCTTTTCTGCTTGCAAGGTGGCGCAAAGACAGGGCAGGCTCGTACATAGAGACACCGGCTTTTTGCCACCACCTTATTTGACGTTACACCTCCCTTTTTTCTCGGTCCGACTTTCATGAAACAGACATTAATCCGCGTTATTTTGGGCCCGACCAATACGGGTAAAACCTATGCGGCCATAGAACGTATGCTCGGTCATGAGACAGGCATGATAGGCTTTCCGCTCCGCCTGTTGGCGCGTGAGAATTATGACCGTATCGTCGCAAAGGTGGGGGTCAGCGCGGTTGCCCTTATCACTGGTGAGGAAAAGATTGTCCCGCCCCGCGCGCGCTATTTCTGCTGTACGGTCGAAGCGATGCCGCTTGAAAAATCAGTCGCCTTTCTTGCTGTGGATGAGATCCAGCTAGCAGGTGACAGAGAGCGCGGCCATGTCTTTACCGACCGTCTCTTTCATGCCAGAGGCAAATCTGAGACGATGTTTATGGGCGCTGAGACTATTCGCCCCTTTATCAAACGCCTGCTGCCAAATGCCAGCATCGAGACGCGCCCGCGCCTATCGCGGCTAAGCTATGCCGGTGTGCGCAAGGTGACGCGCTTGCAAAGACGTTCAGCGATTGTCGCTTTTTCGGCCGCCGATGTCTATGCGCTGGCAGAGACTGTGCGCCGCCAGCGTGGTGGGTGCGGGATTGTGATGGGCGCCCTGTCACCGCGCACACGCAATAAGCAAGTTGAGATGTATCAAAATGGAGATGTCGATTTCCTGATTGCCACAGATGCGATTGGGATGGGGCTGAATATGGATATCCACCATGTCGCGCTTGCCTCTGATATGAAATTTGATGGCCGCTATATGCGCCGGCTATTGCCGCAAGAAATGGCGCAAATTGCTGGACGTGCCGGGCGTCATATGCGCGATGGCACCTTTGGGATGACTGATGGGGTGGACGCGCTAGAGGCAGAAGAGATCCTCGCGATTGAAAATCACCAATTCCCGCCTTTGCGCGGTCTTTTCTGGCGTGCCAGAGACTATGATTTTAGCTCACCTCGCGCGCTGATATCATCCCTAGAAGCGCCGCCGCCACAGCCTTTCTTGCAACGCCAAGCAGAGGCAACTGACCATACAAGCCTTATCGCGCTTGCTGAGACACAAAGCGTGCGTGAGCTTGCCAATTCGCCGGGGCGTGTGCGGCTGTTGTGGGATGTTGCCTCTATTCCTGATTTCCGCAATATGATGACGGATAATCACACCACCATGTTGGGGCGGATCTATCAGAATCTGGCCACTAAGGGCGTGCTAGAGCGTGATTGGGTCGCGGGGCAATTGCGCCATTTGGACAGGATAGACGGCGATATTGATACAATTATGATGCGAATTGCACATATTCGCACTTGGACCTATATTACACAACGACAAGGCTGGACAGATGCCCCTGAGGAGTGGCAGGATTTAGCCAGAAATATTGAAGACCGGTTATCAGACGAGCTGCATAACCAACTAACACAAAGATTCGTGGACAAGCGTGCTGCACATTTGTCCCGAAAATTAAAGGAACAAATATCATTGTCTGCTTCTGTTAAACTAGACGGTACCGTCCTCGTAGAAGGTGAAGAGGTTGGTCGTCTTGATGGCTTTACCTTCACCCCTGATATCTCTGACTCTGAAGAAAAGGCGATGATCTTGGCCGCCGCCCGCAAAGGCCTGCCTGATGAGATTGAACGCCGCGTGAAGGCTGTTTTGGCATCCGCTGATGAAGCGTTTAAGCTGCAACCAAATGGTCATATCCATTGGCGCGAAGCACCGCTAGCAAAATTGCTGAAATCAGATAATCCTTATGCGCCGCGTATTGTGATGGCAGATGCAGAGCTTGTGACCACAGATCAGATGGCACGCATGCAAGACCGCCTTGAAGGGTTTATGCGCGACCATGTGGCCTTTATCCTTGGCCCGCTTGTCACGCTCGCCAATCCGCCAGCTACGATAGCCGCCAAACAGCCTGAAGCGAAAACAGACGGCGCGCCTAAAGCACCAGAGGCATCAGCCGCTAGCGAGGCACCAGAGGCACCAGAAGCATCAGAGCCAAAAGCAGAACAAGCGCCTCTATCAGGCGCGGCAAAGGGCATTGCCTATCAGCTTTATGAAGCGTTTGGCACCATGCCAACTGCCAACCTTGGCGCGCAACTCAAAGAATTATCAGAGACTGATCGCCCACAATTGGCGCGTCTTGGTATCCGCATGGGTGTTGAGGCACTTTATATGGCAGAAATGCTAAAGCCTGCGACAATCAAATTGCGGGCGGTGCTATGGTCTGTGCATCATGGCAATTTCCCCGAGGCTGGCCCGCCGCCAGAAGGGCGTGTCTCACTGAATGCGATTGAGGGTGTCGATGATGCCTATTGGCTGGTCTCAGGCTATCGCCGCTTAGGCACAAAAGTGATGCGTGTTGATATGGTCGAACGTGTCTCAGCCCTTGTCAGAGCGGCCGCGCGTAATGGCCAGTTCAAGATGAGTGATGAGATGCTATCGCTGGCAGGTGTTAGCCGTGATGAGATGAAAGGCATGATCCTTGATCTTGGGTGCCAGATGGTCTCTGAAGAGCCGTCAGAAGATCCTGAAAAGCCAGCTGTGCCTGTGTTTGAGCGTGTTCGCCGCGGGCGTGGTGGCAAGCCGGCAGGTGATGGTGCCAAGGGCGCACGTCCAAAAGGTGGCAAAGGCAAGCCGCATAAGGGCAATCGCGCAGGGCAAAAAGGGCAAGGCAAACCTGCTGGTAGCCCGAAGCCAAAAGAAGCTGATCCAAACTCACCATTTGCTGTATTGGCAGCCTTGAAAAAATAAGGGTCTCATAGCCTCTTAATGGAAGAGCAACTACGGATAGATAAATGGTTATGGTATGCGCGCTTTTTTAAAAGCCGCGCCATTGCAAGCCGTATGGTGGCCGCTGGTCGTTTGCGCATTAATGGCGAGAGTATCTCAAAGCCGCATCGCACGGTGTTTCCTGATATGGTGCTTGTCTTCCCGCAAGGTGAGGTTATTCGCACGATTAAGGTGTTATCACTGGCCACACGCCGCGGGCCTGCAAGCGAAGCGCAAGCTCTTTATGAGGATCTTGACCCGCCGCAACCAAAAGGCGATGGCAAAAAACATCTAGCGATACCGCAATTTGAGAGACGAGATACAGGCTCAGGGCGGCCAACAAAAAGAGATAGGCGCTTGAATGATGCGCTCAAAAATACAGATCCCACTTAAAAGCCGTTTATACGGGCTACATGATAGAGGAAAGACCTTATGTTTGGATTTCTAAAAGATGTTTTGTCATCAGACACACAGCTAAAAGATGTCGCGCTTGATGAGCGTTCTGAGCTGGCGCGCACGATGATTGAGCTGTTTGTTGAAGCCGCCAATGTCGATGATGCGGGCATTGATCAAGAAGAGGGCCATATCATCGCCCATATCATGGCGACACATTTTGAAATTGAAGAAGCCGCGCTTGATAAGATGTTTGATGAGGCCCTAGCGGCGGCAGATGAGCGTGTGCAAATGCATGGTCTTGCCAAGAAATTACGCGATATGACCGATTATGATGAGCGCGTTGCGATGATTGAATTAATCTGGATGGTGGTGCTAGCTGATGACCATCTTGACCATATGGAAGCCTCATTAATGCGCCGTCTGGCAGGTCTGCTTTATGTCGATGATGTTGATTCAGGCAAGGCGGCAAAGGCGGCACGCGCACGCCTAACACTTGCCCCTTAACCTATTTTGTTCTATGACAGCGCTCATAGTCGCTGTGACCCGTCAGCTCAAATAAAGGTTCAACCCGTATGACTTATATCGTCAATGATAAATGCATCATGTGTAAATACACTGATTGTGTTGAAGTGTGCCCTGTTGATTGTTTTTATGAGGGCGAGAATATGCTTGTGATTCACCCCGATGAATGCATCGATTGCGGTGTCTGCGAGCCTGAATGTCCGCCAGAAGCGATTCTGCCAGATTCAGAGGCAGGCGCACAGGATTGGTTGAAGCTTAATCTGGAAATGTCAGAAAAATGGCCCAATATCGGCCAGAAGATTGACGCCATGACAGATGCCGATGCCAAGCAAGATGAGAGCGGAAAATTTGAGAAATATTTCTCGGATAAACCTGGTCAAGGCGCATAATTGCCCCTCATTTGATAAATGCTTGATTTTATGCTATAATGTGGCCTTGGAACGCTATGGGCTTGTTTTAAGCCATGGTGGTAGAGGATTTTGACTTACAACATAAGGCTGATGATAGATAAGAGCGCGCATCTATGCGCCCCGGCTCATCTATCACTTTGAGATATTGAATGGCTAAAAAAACAGACTTCACTTTTGAAGAGGGCGACTTTGTCGTATATCCAACGCATGGCGTGGGCCGCATTTTGGGCTCTGAGAAACGCACAGTTGCTGGCACAGATATGACCTTGCTTGTCATCCGATTTGAGCAAGATCGCATGACTTTGCGTGTCCCAATGGAAAAGGCGATATCGCTTGGTTTGCGCACACTTTCATCATCAAAGCAGATGGATGATGCGATTGATACGCTCCAGACAAAGGCGAAGGTGCGCCGCACAATGTGGTCACGCCGCGCACAAGATTATGAAGCGAAAATCAAATCAGGTGACCCTGTGGAAATCGCCAAGGTCGTAAGAGACCTGCGCAAGAAAGACACAGCGACTGAGCAATCTTATTCAGAGCGTCAAATGTATCAAGCAGCCCTAGAGCGCTTGGCACGTGAATATGCCGCTATCCAAGATATTGATAAGGATTCAGCGGCAGTTAAGCTTGAAGAAATCATGGATGCGGCCTAGCGCATAGCGTCATCCCACTATATGGAATTACATTGATTGAAACTGGCAGATTATGATCTGCCAGTTTTTTTGTGCCGTAAACACTACCAGATGCGCCGATAAAGAGCGCTCATGGAGGATGATATTATGGCTGTGATTTCAAGCACCCAAACACGTCAATCAGATAACCGCTACATCCGTAATGCGATGAAGCAACCGCTGTTAGAGCGCGAACATGAGGTCGAGCTTGCGGTGGCATGGCGCGATAATGATGATGCGTCCGCGATGCATGATCTGGTGATGGCCTATGCAAGGCTGGTTGTGTCTGCGGCGTCAAAATATCGTCATTATGGTCTGCCAAATGGTGACCTTATCCAAGAAGGTAATATCGGCCTGATGCAGGCGGCAAAGCGCTTTGACCCTGATAAGGGCGTGCGTTTTTCAACCTATGCCTCGTGGTGGATTAGAGCCTCTATCCAAGATTATATTTTGCGTAACTGGTCAATCGTCAGAACAGGCACAACAGCCGCGCATAAGTCGCTTTTCTTTAAGTTGCGCCGTGTGCGTGCGCGCATTGGTGAGGCAGATGGTGGCCCGCTTTCGTTCGAAGGTCGCCAGAAAATTGCTGAGACAATTGGTGTGAATGTCAAAGATGTTGAGGTGATGGAACAGCGCATGTCAGGCCCAGATGCCTCATTAAATGCGCCTGTGGCCCTTGATGGTGAGAATGAAATGCAAGATTTCCTTGCCTGTCAGCGCCCATCGCCAGAACAGGTCGTGCTTGAAATGCATGATGAGAAGGTCTTGTCAAATTGGCTCAACCTCGCATTGCAGGAATTATCATCACGCGAACGTATGATTATCCTGAAAAGACGCCTAACCGAAGATGGGGCCACACTCGAAGAGTTGGGTCATGTTTTGGGCGTCTCAAAAGAGCGTGTCAGACAGTTAGAGCATAGAGCGTTGAAGAAGCTGAAGAAGTCGCTTGAAGAGAAACATGACAAGCCGCTGGAACTTATCGCTGATATCTCTTAAGCTATGGTGAGAATGCAACAATAATCGAATCGCAAGACGCCTAAATGCCTTATCCTTATGAAGAAATGCTGCGCCTTCATGCGCCTTATCAACCGTGGGATACGGGCTATTTATCGCGCGATGAGCATGAGATTTACTATGAGCAATGCGGCGTTGAAGATGGCATAGCTGTTCTATTTCTGCATGGCGGACCGGGGGCTGGATGCTCACCGGCGCATCGGCGGATGTTTGACCCGCGTAAATATCGGGTGGTCCTATTTGACCAACGTGGCTGTGGCCGCTCTACCCCCTATGCGAGCACCTCGAATAATACAACACATGATCTGGTCGAAGATATCGAGGCCTTGCGTGTCCATTTAGGGCTTGAGAAACTCATCCTATTTGGCGGCAGTTGGGGCAGTACTTTGGCGCTATGTTATGGGATTAAGTATCCGGCACATTGTGCGGGCTTTGTCTTGCGCGGCATCTTTCTTGGCAGTAAGGCAGAGATTGATTGGTTCTTATATGATATGGGCCGATTCTTTCCAGAAGCGCATAAGGATTTTACCGAATTCTTGCCAAAGGCAGAGCGCGGCGATGTCTTGGGGGCCTATTATAACCGCCTGACAGGTCTTTCAAGCGGTGATGCGCTGGCGGCGGCAAAATCATGGGCGTCTTATGAGAATTCCTGTGCCACATTGGTGCATCAAAAGCGTGGGTCTGGTAATGGTGCCTTGGCTATCTCATTGATAGAGGCGCATTATTTTGTCCATAATTGCTATCTAGAAGAGGGGGCGATTCTAGATGGTGTGGCGGATATTGCGCATTTGCCCGCAGTGATTGTAAATGGGCGCCATGATGTTATTTGCCCGCCCTTTACCGCGCAAAAACTTGCCGATAAATGGGGCGCACAAGCCAGCCTTAAGCTGATAGATGATGCGGGGCATTCTGCCTTTGAGACAGGGATGCTCGCCGCTTTGCTAAAGGGCTTAGAGTGCGTGGCGGATAAGATCTCCTAGCGCTTTTGTGTATCCGTTTTAGATGTGATGCTAATCTAATTATCCTTAATGCATCTTGTCACAATCGAGGCGATGCGCTATTCAACCTAAGGTGGGTATTTTTTTGAATGAGTGGTGGCAATGCAAGATAAAGCAACGGATAAGAATTTTCGCGTAACGAATAATAACGCAGTTGATGTTCATGTGGGCAAGCGTATCAGACTGCGCCGCACGCTTCTTGGTATGTCACAAGAACAGCTGGGCAATGCGTTGAATATAACCTTTCAACAGGTGCAGAAATATGAGCGTGGTGCAAACCGTGTTAGCGCGTCTCGCCTGTGGGATATCTCGCAGATTGTTGATGTGCCTATCAGCTATTTCTTTGAAGATATGTCTGATACAACCATCAAGGCGAGCCCGCGTAAGATGACGGCTGGCGGCGGCGATAATGTTATCATTGAGGAAGTCAAAGACCCGATGGCACGCCGTGAGACTCTTGAATTGGTGCGTAGCTATTATTCAATTGAAAAAGCGCATGTCAGACGCCGTATTTCAGATATGGTGAAATCAATCGCCGCAACCATTAATGGCGAATAGGCAGGAGTGCAAATGACCGATATGACAACAGCTAACCCAGCCGATCTCAGCTTTGAAGACGCCTTGCGCCAGCTTGAGGATATTGTCAGCGTGCTTGAACGTGGTGATATCTCTTTGGATGAGGCGATTGCCGCTTATGAAAAAGGCACAGCCTTGAAAGCGCATTGCCAAAAGCGTCTGGAAGAGGCGCGCTTGAAGGTTGAAAAGATTGATGTGCCTGCCTCTGATGGCGCACCGCAATCAGCCCAAGCTTTTGATCCAGCAAGCTAGCACCTAATGTCCGACGCCAATCAACTTGCCACACAAATCGCGCATGATGGCGCGATGGTGACAGACTATTTAGCCGATTATTTTGATGAGATGACAAGCCCGGCGAGCCAGCTTGTCTCAGCTATGCGTTATGCCTCATTAAATGGCGGCAAGCGTATCCGCTCCTCTTTGTGCTTATCAGCCGCGCGTCTTATTGGGGCAAAAGGTAATGGTCAAGATGAGGCCGCTATGGGGCGCGCGATTGCGGCGGCTTCTGCGCTTGAGATGGTGCATGCTTATTCGCTTATCCATGATGATTTGCCCGCAATGGATGATGCAGAAACACGTCGTGGCAAGCCGGCTTGTCACATTGCCTTTGATGAGGCGACGGCGATATTGGCAGGTGATGCGCTTCAAACAGAGGCATTTTTGCTGTTATCAAGCAAGCAGGCAGGTTTTGCGCCAGGTGTCGCCATACAGCTTATAAGGGCGCTTGCGATTGGCTCAGCGGCAGGCGGCATGGCAGGCGGGCAGATGCTTGATTTGCAGGCAGATGAGGCGGCAAGTGCTGGTAAGGCCTTTGGTGTGCAAGAAACAGAGCAGATGCAGGCCATGAAAACAGGGGCGTTGATTGTCGCGGCACCTGTGATGGGCGCGCTGGCAACGGGTACAGATGATGCGCCGGCTGATGAGGCAATTATCGATGATTTGCGTGCCTTTGCCGCCCCGCTTGGTCTGGCCTTTCAAGTCGCAGATGATGTGCTTGATGTGACGGCAAACCAAGCTGAGATGGGCAAGCCTGTGGGGCGCGATAAAGCGCAAGGTAAGGCAAGCTTTGTTGATTTTTATGGGCTGGAAGGCGCGAAGCAATATGCGGCTGATTTGGTGGCCACAAGCTGTGCGCATTTGGCACCTTATGGAGAGGCGGCAAACCCTCTTCAAAAGATCGCACATTTTGTTATAAACCGTTCCTATTAGTTTTATCGTATAGACTTATAGGCTATTTAAGGGACCGAGATTTTTGGCACATCATAAAACCCCACTTCTGGATAAGGTTACCTCGTTAGAGGTGATGCGTGCGATGCCCGAGCGTCAGATGCAGGCATTGGCGCAAGAAGTGCGTGAGGAAATGATTTCGGCTGTCTCTCAGACAGGTGGTCACCTTGGCGCAGGCCTTGGTGTGGTCGAGCTAACGGTGGCTTTGCATTATGTGTTTAACACGCCTGATGACCGCCTGATATGGGATGTCGGGCACCAAGCCTATCCGCATAAGATCCTAACAGGGCGCCGCGACCGGATTAACACATTGCGCCAAACAGATGGGCTTTCAGGTTTTACCAAGAGATCAGAATCAGACTTTGATCCCTTTGGTGCGGGCCATTCTTCCACCTCTATTTCAGCTGGTTATGGTATGGCGGTTGCGCGTGATCTGCAACGCCGCAACAATCATGTGATTGCTGTCATTGGTGATGGCGCGATGAGTGCTGGCATGGCCTATGAGGCGTTGAATAATGCGGGCGGCGATAATTCGAATTTGATCGTGATTTTGAACGATAATGATATGTCGATCGCACAACCGGTTGGCGCGCTATCCTCTTATCTGTCGACGCTGATCACCTCAAAGCCGTACCAATCTATCAGAGGCATTATGAAAGAGGTGGCAAGCCGCTTCCCATCTGAGATTGAACAAACAGCTAAGCGTGCGCATTCACTGGCCAAAGAGATTGTTGGCGCACAATCCCTATTCTCACAATTAGGCTTTTTCCATATTGGCCCCGTTGATGGTCATGATATGGCGCAATTATTGCCGGTGTTAAAGAACCTACGTGATGGTGAGGTCACAGGGCCTATCTTGGTGCATGTGGTCACAGAAAAAGGCAAAGGTCATCCTTTCTCTGGCCCAAGCCATGAGAAATATCATGCCGTGCCTAAATTTGACGTGGTGACAGGTGAACAAGTCAAACCTGCCAGCAATGTGCCAAATTATACGTCTGTCTTTGCGCAAGAATTAATTAAGCAGGCAGATGGTGATGATAAGATTGTCGCGATTACCGCCGCCATGCCATCTGGCACTGGGCTAGATAAATTTCAAAAGGCGCATCCGCGTAAAACATTTGATGTGGGTATCGCAGAACAGCATGCAGTGACCTTTGCCGCTGGTCTTGCCAGTGAGGGGATGAAGCCGTTTGTGGCGATTTATTCAACCTTTCTTCAGCGCGGTTATGATCAGCTGGTGCATGATGTGGCTATTCAAAATCTGCCTGTGCGCTTTGTTATCGACAGGGCAGGGCTTGTTGGCGCAGATGGCGCAACGCATGGCGGTGTGTTTGATTTGGCCTTTTTATCGTGCCTGCCAAATATGATGATTATGTGCCCGTCTGATGAGGCGGAATTGGTCCATATGATGGAGACTGCCACTCATTATGATGAAGGCCCGTCTGCCTTGCGTTTTCCGCGCGGTGAGGGCACGGGGGCTGTGATGCCACAAAAGGGTGAGGCGCTTGCCATTGGTAAGGGGCGTCTTGTCCAAACCGGCCATGATGTCGCTATATTGAGCCTTGGCACAATTCTTGATGAGGCCAAAAAGGCCGCTGATATATTGGCAAAAGACGGGCTGTCTGTGACTTTGGCAGATGCGCGTTTTGCCAAGCCATTTGATACAGATATGATTGCTGGCTTAATCAGAGATCACAAAGCCTTGCTGATTGTCGAAGAAGGTAGCAGAGGCGGTTTTTCTGCGCATGTGTTGCAATATCTTGCCAATGCCGGTCTGCTTTCATCTGATTGTGCGGTGCGTGTTGCGCCTATTGCAGATGCCTATATTGACCATGATACACGCCCCGGCCAGCTGGCAAAGGCAGGCATAGATGCGCCGGCGTTGGTGGCCCATATCAATGAGATGTTGCCAGCCGCCGAAAGTAAGCAAGCCCGCAAGTAAGCTTGCCGGTAAGAGGGTTTCTTGTGCCCGTATGATTTGTAGCAAGAACGCCTTTATGGCGGGATTAAATGTGGGTGCGGTGAGTGATGCGTGCGGATATGGTGTTGGTCGAAAAGCATTTGGCCGCAAGTCGACAAAAAGCCAAAGAACTTATCGAAACAGGGGCTGTGAAGGCTGATGGTGTGGTGGTCAAAAAAGCCAGCCAGACGGTGCCTCTATCCGCAGATATAGCGATTGATAGCCCGCTTCAGGGTTGGGTTAGCCGCGGTGCGTTAAAATTATTGGGTGGTCTTGAAGCGTTCCCTCAATTGTCGGTTAAGGGCCGTGTCTGCGTTGATTTGGGCGCTAGCACAGGTGGCTTTACCCAAGTTCTGTTAGCCCAAGGTGCCACGCATATTTATGCGGTGGATGTGGGCCACGGGCAATTATCACCAAAGATTGCCAAAAGCCCGCGTGTGACGTCACTTGAAAAAACCAATGCGCGCGCGCTGACAGCCCAAGAGGTGCCAGAGAGTTTCTCTGTGATTGTCAGTGATGTCTCCTTTATTTCCCTCACATTGGCCCTGCCACCTGCGATGGCGCTCGCATCCAAAGGGGCGTGGCTGATGGCCCTGATTAAGCCGCAATTTGAGGTTGGGCGTGAGGGGCTGGATAAGGGCGGTATCGTAAAGGATGAGGCGTTGCGCGTGGCTGCGGTGGCGAAGATCACCGACTTTATCATCGCACAAGGCTGGCAAGTGCTGGGCACATCCAAGAGCCCTATCAAGGGCCCTGATGGTAATGTGGAATATCTGGTTGCGGCGCTTAAACCTTAAGCGAGCCTAGGCCTGTTTGCGCATGATGGCGCATCAGCTGGTCAAGCAGAACGATATGCATCATAGCCTCTGCCACAGGCACGCCTCTGATACCAACACAAGGGTCATGGCGGCCTTTGGTGATGATCTCAACCTCATTACCCGCATTATCCAGTGATTTGCGCGGTGTTAAGATAGAGGAGGTCGGCTTAATCGCGATACGTGCGACAACAGGCTGGCCTGAAGAGATGCCGCCAAGAATGCCGCCTGCATGGTTCGATGTGAATTCTGGCCCGTCTGCGCCTTTGCGCATTTCATCGCCTGCGCTGGTGCCTTCAATGGCCGCAAGATCAAAGCCTGAGCCAATCTCAACACCTTTGACCGCGTTGATAGACATCATCGCCGAAGCAATTTCTGCGTCAAGCTTGCCATAGAGAGGTTGGCCTAGACCGGCGGGTATGCCTTCTGCGACGACCTCAAGGATCGCCCCTGCGGAAGAGCCGCTTTTGCGCACCTCATCAAGATAGGCTTCCCATGATTTTGCGGCAGTGGCATCACCGCAAAAGAACGGGTTCTGGTCAATCTGTGCGGTATCAAATGCTGATGGGTCAATCTTATGCGGCCCGATTTGCACAACAGAGCCATAGACACGGTAATTTGCGCCAAGGAAATGCTTTAAGGCAATATCAGCAATCGCACCTGCGGCAACGCGCACGGCTGTCTCTCTGGCAGATGAGCGGCCGCCACCACGATAATCGCGGATGCCGTATTTTGCCTGATAGGTGTAATCAGCATGGCCGGGGCGGAATTGTTGGGCAATCTCGCCATAATCTTTTGAACGCTGGTCAGTGTTCCTGATAAGCAGGCTTATCGGGGTGCCGGTTGTTTTGCCTTCAAAGGTGCCTGATAGAATTTCAACTTCATCAGCTTCTTTTCTTTGCGTCACAAAGCGTGACTGGCCAGGCTTGCGCCTATCAAGATAGGGCTGAATATCTGCCTCAGTCAAAGGCAGATTCGGCGGCACATTATCGACGATACAGCCAATGGCTTTGCCATGGCTTTCCCCAAAGCTGGTGAATGAGAATAATTTACCAAAACTATTATCTGACATGGGCGTGCAATAAAGCCTTATCTATTTTATTTTTAACGATGTATTTATCCGCTGATTAGACAGTTGTGATATCAGGCGCATCAACCGCCTTCATGCCCACAACGTGATAACCACAATCGACATGATGTGTCTCACCAGATACGCCTGATGATAGATCAGACATCAAATAGACGCCCGCACCGCCGACATCTTCAAGTGTCACATTACGCTTAAGCGGCGAGTTATATTCATTCCACTTAAGGATATAGCGGAAATCACCAATGCCAGAGGCGGCAAGTGTCTTCATCGGGCCAGCTGATAGGCCGTTAACGCGGATATTCTGGCCACCCAAATCAACCGCCAAATAACGCACAGAAGCTTCGAGGGCCGCTTTGGCAACGCCCATCACATTATAATGCGGCATCACACGCTCAGCGCCATAATAGGTGAGTGTCAGCATAGAGCCACCTTCTGTCATCAGCTTGGCAGCACGTGCGGCAATCGCTGTGAAAGAATAGACTGAGATATCCATCGTGCGGTCAAAATTACCGCGTGTTGTATCAACATATTTGCCTTTAAGCTCTTCTTTATCAGAAAAGGCGATGGCGTGAAGGATGAAGTCAATCTTGCCCCATTTTTCTTCTAATTCAGCAAAAACGGCATCCATAGAGGCATCATCTGTGACGTCGCATTCCATGACCATGTCAGAATTAATTGACGCGGCCAAAGGTTCTACACGCTTGCGCAACGCATCGCCTTGATAGGTGAAGGCAAGTTCTGCGCCTTGTGCGGCGGCCGCGGCGGCAATGCCCCATGCGATAGAACGTTCGTTTGCTACACCCATAATCAGGCCGCGCTTACCTGCCATAATACCATTAGAAGCTGTCATAATTTAATCCCTACTTACTTTAATACTTATTGTCTTCGTCACTTATCGCTTTGATGCTATTTCAAGCTGTAGGTCGTGCGCTTTGATAATTCAACACGCTGACCTTGTCCATATTCGCGCTGTGATTCAAGCGTCACAATGCGGTTATCAATTTCAATTTCCATACGATAACCATCAATGCGCTCAATCGTCTCTTCAAGCACAACGCGCTGAATAGAGCAGACTTCTTCGCGGCGATAACCGGCTATTCTCTTCTCGCCTTTCTTTGAGGCTTCATGACCCAATAGAGCGCCAGCCACAGCACCAGCCGCGCCGCCGCCATTGGCATCTGATAATTTATTACCAATCGCAGAACCGATAAGGCCGCCGACGATCAAGCCGCCAATATTGCCTTCGCCGCCGCCAGTTTCTTCATAGATTGGCACGTCCTGAACATTGCAAATACGTTCATCAGTGGGGGTTTTGCGAATAATATTGCTGGTTAGCACATCCACACGTGTCACGGTGCCAAGCACAGATTCAGTGCGCGTCTCAGCAAAGCTGCTTTGTGTCATTAATGTCGCTGCACAAAAAGCAATCAGCGCCAAATTGGTCTTTTTCATGATGCCATTCCTTGTTTTATTGTCGTGGGACAGAATAGGTACAAACCATTGTAATCTCGATTGTACCATGTATAACCCTTTTGCCTAAATAGGGCAAATTTATGTCATCATAATTTTTGTGGGGATTTTTGCCAAACTATCACAGAAAACAGGCGTCTAACCGCTTGCTTTGTTGGGCAAGTGCGATAGCTTAACAGATGTACTAATAATCACGTTGATTGAGGATAGATCTGATGAGCCAAGATACTTCAGGCGCTGGCCAGCATGGCACGCAAAGCCCGCTTCATGATGATAGCTTGATGCAAGAGCCATTTGCGCTTTTTGGTGAGTGGTTCGATGAGGCCAAAAAGACAGAGATTAACGATCCCGATGCGATGGCTATCTCGTCTGTGGCGCCAGATGGTATGCCGTCTGTGCGCATGGTGCTGTTAAAGCAATGGTCAGAAGAGGGGTTTATCTTCTATACGAATTATGATGGCCGCAAAGGTGATGAATTGCTGGCAACGGGCAAGGCTGCTTTTGTGATGCATTGGAAATCATTGCGCCGGCAAGTGCGTGTCACAGGCCATGTCGCACCTGTTGAGGCTGAGGTAAGTGACGCTTATTTTGCGAGCCGTCCGCGTGGCTCGCAAATTGGCGCATGGGCGTCTATACAGTCGCGGCCCCTTGATACAAGGGCAGATCTTGCGGCGCGTGTGAGCGAGATTGAAGCGCTTTATCCAAATGAGGTGCCACGTCCACCACATTGGGGCGGCTTTCTCATTCGGCCCCAAGAGATGGAATTCTGGGCTGATGGCGCCTATCGCTTGCATGACAGGTTCCAATTCACGCCAGACGAGACAGGCAAGTGGGTGCCGCAACGCCTCTATCCGTAATAAGGTCATTCTCGAATAAGCCTATTCCCGAA
>DBMZ01000059.1:0-2353 GCA_002299005.1 Alphaproteobacteria bacterium UBA685
AGTGTCTCAAAGCCCAAATAGTCCTTATCAAACGCCACTACAGCGACAAGATTTTCAAGCCTTATCCCCCATTTGCCCGCTTCATAAAATCCAGGCTCATTCGACAGCACCATGCCTTCTTCCAAAGCCGGCCCTTGGCGTTTGGCAATATGGCACGGCCCCTCATGCACCGATAAGATATGACCGACGCCGTGCCCTGTCCCATGCGCATAATCACGCCCGCTTGTCCAGAGAGGCGCACGGCAAATCGCATCAATCGCCGCCCCATTTGTCCCCTTTGGAAAGCGTGCCATCGCCAGCGCTATATGACCTGCCAGCACCGCGCTATAGGCAGCTCTCATCTCCTCATCAGCCGCACCGATAATGAAGGTGCGCGTGATATCGGTTGTGCCTGTTTGATAATGACCACCTGAATCAATCAGTAACAAATTATCATTCTCTATCGCGCTATCCTTGCCTGCCTCTGCGCGGTAATGGATAATCGCCCCGTTCGCACCAGCCCCCATAATCGTCTCAAAACTATCACAGAGATAGCTATCAGCTTGGGCGCGTTCTTGTTGTAATTTCGCCACCAAATCTGTTTCGCGATAGCCCGTAATATCCGCACAATTATCGAGCCAATACCAAAAGCGGCACAGCGAAAGCG
Organism: Alphaproteobacteria bacterium UBA685; assembly: GCA_002299005.1. Classification (GTDB taxonomy): domain Bacteria; phylum Pseudomonadota; class Alphaproteobacteria; order Puniceispirillales; family Puniceispirillaceae; genus UBA685. The sequence goes on from DBMZ01000059.1 coordinate 647, forward strand.
CGTCTGTTTTATGCGCCTCACGAAAGCCCGCAAGCTCGGTTTCATTTTTGCGCGCCTTTGGTAAATAAAGCGGGCAAGCCTCTTCCACCAGCGTCACACCCTCTTTTTGCAAAGCATGATAGAGCGCCATCGGCAGGCTAGCCGCATCAATGCTATAGCGTCCCGCCCCCAGATCTGCGCAAAATGCCTGCCAGCTTTGAGACGTATAAGACGCGCAATCCCCTTCAATGAGCACAGGGGCTCCTGATTGCGGCACATAGGCAAATGACAGATGAAAGGGCGTGTTAGAGAGATCATTCCCTCTGATATTCAACAGCCAATTCACACAATCAACCGCGCTGATGATAATGCCATCATGACCAGATGTGACCAGCCCATCTTGCAAAGCGGCTATCTTTTGCGCTGCACTTTGCCCAGCGACATCATCTGCCAAGGGCCATGCCGGGCTTCGATGAGGGGCGGGCCTATCTTGCCACAGATTATCAAGCGGATTTTCGGCCAAGCCTTGCCAGTTAATCGCTTTATCATCAACCTGTGTTGGTAATTTGCGCCATTTCGCCAGAGAGGTGGTCGTCGCATCAAATCCAATGGTGAGCCTGTCCCCTTTTGCCTTTATCGCCCCTGTCCTTATCACCTCTGCCTTGATCGCTTCTAACAGGGCATCAGGCGTACTATCCGCCCATTGCCAGAGCGCTTTATTGAGCTGATTCTCTAGCTGTAAGTGATAGCGCCCATCTGAAAAAACAACCGCATTGTCTGCCATAATAAGCGCATAGCCTGCCGAGCCGCCAAAGCCGCTAATCATCGCGAGCCGCTCATCACAAGGGCGCACTTCCTCGCCCATAAACATATCATCACGCCAGACGACAAACCCTTCTAGCCCTGCCTCCGCAAGATAGGCGCGAAGCCCCAATAATCTATCGGCTAATCTATCTGTTACGCCATCTGTTACGCTATTTGCCATTACGCGCCCTTCTTATGCGAGGCCCTGCGAAAAGCAAGCGCAGACCAACCACCAATGCGGATACGATCTGTGATAATCAGCCCCTTGGCACGGTAAGCGGCTCTGATCTGCCGCTCTTGGCTGGTGAGGATCCCTGATAAAACCAAAGTGCCATGCGCGCTTAAATGGCGGGCGATATCAGGTGCCAACGCCTTTAGCGGACCTGCCAGTATATTCGCAATCAGCAAATCATAAGGCGCTTTTTGAGACATGGTGCGATGCGCAAACCCCTTGCTTGTCACACAGCGCATATCACGCGGCGCAATCCCATTAAGACGCCGATTACCCATCGCGGTTGTGGTGGCGATAGGGTCGATATCAGATGCCAGAATTTGTGCCTTTGGGAAAACCTTCGCGACAGCCATTGCCAAAATCGCGCTCCCCGCACCCAAATCAAGAACGCTTTGCGGGCGGTATTTTTTCAGCACATCATCTATCAAGCGCAAACAGCCCTCAGTTGTCGGGTGCGTACCAGACCCAAACGCCTCTGCCGCCTCAACATGCAACGCCTTGGCGCCGGCGGGTGGTGCGTCTTTGATATGCGCGCCATGTATCCAAAAACGCCCAATATGAAGCGCCGGAAAAGACGCTCTATTCTCAGCCAACCAATCACGCTCACCATGCGCGATAATTGCAAAATCAGGGGCTATGCCTGTCTGTGAAGCCGCCGCAAGCGCGCTTTTAACGCCCCCTTCATCAGGCGC
>DBMZ01000059.1:2636-18893 GCA_002299005.1 Alphaproteobacteria bacterium UBA685
CATCGCACCCATTTCAAACCCCTAATCCATTTTCTCAACAAAGCTTGCCACGACCTTTTTACGGCCTGCCCTATCGAACGCTATTTCCAGCTTATCACCTTCAACAGATTTTACATTACCCATGCCAAATTTTTGATGGAACACACGCTCGCCTTTGGCAAAACCTGAACTGGTGCTGGACGGCACATAGCCATCGACGTCACGTTTTGGGGCAGGGCTAGTTGCTTGGCCACCGCGATTAGCCGCGCGTTGCCAGCCAGGGCCATAGCCTGCTTGCCCGACACGGCTATCTGCATTGCCAATCATCATTGGCTCAGACCGGCCAATCGACAGGCCTTGCGCCAAATCCTCTTTGATATGCGCCTTTGGCAATTCGCCCACAAAGCGCGATGGGATACATGCCTGCCACAGCCCATGAATGCGCCGATTGGCGGCGAATGAGATGAACAGATTCTTGCGCGCCCTTGTGATGCCCACATAGCCAAGGCGTCTTTCTTCTTCGAGACCAGCCCCGCCATTTTCATCCATGGAACGCTGAGAGGGGAACAGCCCCTCTTCCCATCCCGGCAAAAAGACCGTCTCAAACTCAAGCCCCTTTGCCGCATGCAAAGTCATCAAAGAGACCTCACCATCTTGGTTATTATTCTCGGTATCTGTGACCAGCGCGATATGCTCTAAGAACCCTGAAAGGGTCTCGAAATCATCCATCGCATTGACCAATTCTTTTAAGTTTTCCAACCGGCCGGGCGAATCTGGATTCTTATCCGCCTGCCACATCGCCGTATAGCCAGAATCATCTAACACAAACCGTGCCAAATCACTGGCTGACAGTGTCTTAGCCTCATTTTGCCATGCTTCCATAGAGGCGATAAAGGCCCCAAGCTGGCGTCTTGCTTGCGGCTTAAGCTCGTCTGAATCCACCAATTCCTTGGCCGCCGCAAGATAGGGCTTATCAGCCGCCCTTGCATAGGCAAAGATAATCTTCAAAGAGGTCGGGCCAAGGCCACGCTTGGGCGTATTGATAATCCGCTCAAACGCTAAATCATCAGATGGCTGGGCAATCAGGCGCAAATAGGCAAGCGCGTCACGTATCTCTGCGCGCTCATAAAACCTTGTGCCCACAACACGGTAAGGCAGGCCAATCGCCATAAAGCGTTCTTCAAATTCTCTTGTCTGAAACCCTGCCCGGACAAGCACCGCAATCTCGTTCAAATCATGATTATCTTTGATAAGATATTCGATTTGTGATGACAGGCTCCGCGCCTCTTCATTGCCATCCCAATAGCCCGAAATTTGGATCTCATCACCTTGGTCGTGCGATGTATAAAGCTCTTTGCCAAGACGCGCCTCATTATGCGCGATCAGCGCAGACGCACAGGCCAAAATATGACCCGTTGAGCGATAATTCTCTTCCAGACGCACTGTCTTTGCGCCCTCATAATCTTTTTCAAATTTGAGGATATTACCAACCTCAGCCCCGCGCCAGCCATAGATTGACTGATCATCATCACCCACACAGCACAAATTCTTATTCTTTGCCGCCAGCAAGCGAAGCCATAAATATTGACCGACATTTGTATCTTGATACTCATCCACCAAAATATGCGATAGGCGGTTTTGATATTCTGCCAAAATATCTGGATGGCTGGTGAAGATGGTCAAAAGATGCAACAGCAAATCACCAAAATCAGCCGCATTCAAAGATTTCAGGCGCGCTTGATAGGCCTTATAAAGGCTCAGTATCTTACCATCTGCCAGCTCACCAACCTCAGCATCTGAGACCTTGTCAGGCGTCAGCCCCTTATCTTTCCATTTGCTAATGGCCCCTAATAGAGCACGTGGCTGCCACCTTTTGGGATCAACTGATTGCGCTTCCATGACCTGTTTCAGCAAGCGAATCTGGTCATCTGTATCAATGATGGTAAAGCTTGACGACAGGCCGACCAATTCAGCATGGCGGCGCAACATGCGGGCAGCAACTGAGTGGAATGTGCCAAGCATCACCTGTTCTGCCATCGGGCCGACCATCGCGGCAACGCGCTCTTTCATCTCGCGCGCGGCCTTATTGGTAAAGGTCACGGCCAAGATATTCCACGGCATCGCGGTTCTGGTGCCGATAAGCTGGGCAATACGGGCGGTAAGCACACGCGTTTTGCCTGTGCCGGCGCCTGATAGCACCAATAACGGCCCGTCAAGAGTCGTCACCGCCTCATGCTGTTCAGGGTTCAAGCCGGACAGCCACGGCATCATAGCACCTTGCCCCGGCTGTGCCTGTTCTGGCGAAATATCGTTACTCACAATCAATAACCCTTATAAACCAAACATAAAAGAAGCCTGCTCGAGAATAGAACAAATCGTGAAAATAAAAAAGACTCTCTGCCACTTTATTCTCAACTCTATGCCCTATTTAGGGCTCTTTTGGACCCTATCCATAGACACAAGCCGTGATCCTATCATAGACAAATGATTATTGGGGGGTTATTTTGTAACACAATTCGAAGTTTTTTGTTAAGCCCCCTGTTCTATGAAGGCATATTATTGGCCATGATTAATCACTCATCCATGCACATTGGCGCAAAAAACCGTCCCTCATTCACACACAGCCTGCGCTTTGCCAAAGCGGCCTGTTTTGGCCTTATGGCGGTGGTGATGAGCGGTTGCAGCTCTCTGCCTGTTGATGAGCGCAGTGACGCACGAGACCCGTTTGAAGATACCAACAGATCAGTGTTCGCTTTTAACATGGCGGCAGATACCTATGTGCTTGAACCTGTGGCAGATGGGTATCGCACCATTGCACCAAATGCGGTGCAAAAGGCCGTGAGCAATCATGTGGATTGGGTTGGCTTGCCATCGACGGCGGTAAACTCCACCCTGCAAGGCAAGTTTAAAAATGCGACTTTGGCCGTGCTTCATTTCGCGATTAATGGCCTAACGCTTGGTCTGGTTGATTTAACCGCAGATGATGAACAACCAAAGACAGAAGATTTTGGCCAGACATTGGCGGCCGCAAATGTGCCAGAAGGCGCCTATATTGAAGTGCCGCTTCTTGGCGGTCATACCACAAGGTCGCTAACAGGTCGTGCGGTTGATTTTGTGCTGAACCCGCTATCGGTGCTAAATGCCGGCGAGGTGGGACAGACCGTTCAATCAGCACAGCTTCCTGTTGCCGCTGTTTCTGTGCGTGCGACTGATTTCGAAGCGATTAATGAGGTCAAATATAACAGCCTTGACCCCTATGCCAGAGCGCGCTCTGTCTATTATCAAAAACGCAAAGGCTTGCTAGAAGACAGGCTGCCGGGTGAGATTAGTGAAGGCGAAAATGATGATGCCTTCAACTCATTCTTTGAGGAGTAAAATTTATGTTCATGCGCTTACGCCCCCTAATGATCGCCCTTGCGAGCCTGATGATGGGCCTCACATTATCAGCCAGCCTGCCCGCACATGCCGATAGCCGGCTTGATGAGGCGCGCATGCTTGTGCGGACGATGGCTGATGCCGTGAAGCAAGCTGTTGAGGCAGACTATGAGAGCGATGAGGCACGCATTGCGGCCGTTGACGGGCTGATTAATGATTATTTTGACTTTAACGGCATCACGCGTTTTTCGGCTGGCCGCTATTGGAAAAAGGCAAGCGACGATGAGCGTGCGGCCTATACAAGGCTTTTCCGCAAAGTGCTGACAGGTCTTGCGGCACGTCAATTTGACCAGCTAAAGGGCTTGAATTACACCGTCACAGATGCCGTCTCTAAGGGCAAAAAACTGGCGCTTGTCACAGGTGTTATGCAAGACCCAACAGGCAGTCAGGCAGATGCGATTGTCAGCTGGCGCGTCAGCACACCGACAGATGGCGCGCCTCTTATCATTGATGTTGAGATTGAAAATATCTCGATGCTGATCACGCAGCAGCAAGAAAATACGGCCATTATTCGCAAAAATGGCGGTAAATTCTCTGCCCTGATTGAGATATTGGAAAAGACCGCCAAGGATCTATAGACCCACTAAGATAACGGTATAAAAAAAGCGCGAGGCCTCTTTGGGTGCGCGCGCTTTTTTTATATTATGTGGCGCCTGTCTAGCGAGAGATAGGCTTATATTTAATTCTTGTTGGACGTTCAGCATCGGCGCCAAGACGACGCTTTTTATCGGCCTCATAGGCTTCATAATTGCCCTCAAACCATTCCACATGGCTATCACCTTCAAAGGCCATAATATGTGTCGCGATTCTATCAAGGAACCATCTATCGTGCGAGATCACAACCGCACAGCCAGCAAACTCTAGCAAGGCTTCTTCAAGCGCGCGCAATGTATCGACATCCAAATCATTCGTCGGCTCATCGAGCAATAGCAAGTTCGCACCGCTTTTCAGCATACGTGCCAGATGGACACGGTTACGCTCACCACCAGAAAGCTGGCCAACCTTCTTTTGCTGGTCAGCGCCTTTGAAATTAAAGTTCGAGACATAGGCGCGTGATGGCACTGTGCGCTTGCCCAATTCCAATTCATCCAACCCATCTGAGATCACTTCCCAGACCGTCTTATCATCATCAAGCGCGTCACGAGACTGGTCAACATAGCCAAGCTTCACCGTATCACCAACACTCAACGCACCTGAATCAGGGGCTTCATTGCCGGTTAGCATGCGGAACAATGTTGTCTTACCAGCGCCGTTCGGGCCAACCACACCAACAATGCCACCCGGTGGCAGGCGGAAAGTTGCATCATCAATCAGCAGACGCTCACCAAAGCCTTTGACCAGATTATCAGCTTCCAGCACCTTATCCCCCAAACGCGGGCCTGCTGGGATAACAATCTTGGCGGTCTCGACCTTTGCCTGTTGGCCTTCTTCTAGCAATTTTTCATAAGCGGTAATACGCGCTTTTGATTTTGCCTGACGAGCCTTTGGCGCAGAACGCACCCAATCCAATTCACGCGATAATGACTTTACACGCGCATCTTCCGCGCGGCCTTCTTGTTCAAGACGCTTTTGCTTTTGCTCAAGCCAGCCTGAATAATTGCCCTCATAAGGAATGCCAGCGCCTCTATCAAGCTCAAGGATCCAGCCTGCCACCTCATCAAGGAAATAGCGATCGTGCGTGATGGTTACCACTGTGCCCGGGAAATCATGCAAGAAGCGTTGTAGCCATGCGACTGATTCGGCGTCCAAATGGTTTGTCGGCTCATCAAGCAATAGCATATCAGGCGCTGATAAAAGCAGGCGGCATAGCGCGACACGTCGGCGCTCACCACCTGATAATTTTGTCACATCCGCACTGCCGTCTGGTACGCGCAACGCATCCATCGCGATCTCAGCCTTACGCTCTAGATCCCATGCATCCATCGCATCAATCTTTTCCTGCAACTCAGCTTGCTCAGCGATGACCTCATTCATCTCATCATCTGTCAGCTCTTCGGCAAAGCGCGCAGATACCTCATTAAAGCGGTCAACCAGCACTTTGGCCTCGCCCATGCCTGACATCACATTGCCTTGCACATCCATAGACGCATCAAGCTCAGGCTCCTGTGCCAGATAGCCGACATTCAGGCCATCAGCGGCTTGTGCCTCGCCCGAAAAATCTGTCTCAATGCCAGCCATAATCTTAAGCAATGTGGATTTACCAGCGCCGTTCAGGCCAAGCACACCAATCTTTGCGCCCGGCAAAAATGACAGGCTAATATCACGAAGCACTTCCTTACCGCCGGGGTAAGCCTTGCCAAGCTTATACATTGAATAGACATATTGAGAGCTAACCATGACACTCACTCCTTTTTCTCGCGCTGTTGTGGCGCAAAATACATGTGATGGGATAATCACATAAAATAAACCTGCCCTAGAGATAGGCGATTTTTGACAAAATAACTAGCCTTGCACGCGCGATTTGCTATGGTTAGGGCTAAAAAATATGCCTAATTCGCCACAAAAGCAGCCATCGATAAGATGGGGGCTAGCACAAAGATGAGTTTATCAGATGTTAGATGAAGCCTTATTTGCCATTTTATTTGACGCGGCCCTTGGGGTTTTGCAATGGCTTCTCATCGCGCGCTTTATCTTGGGCATTTTCTTGCCCGAAGATAGCCGGCTTCGGGGCATGGGGCTTATCAGGCGGATAACAAACCCTGTCATTGGGCTCGCCTCGATTATCACGCATCATTATATCATTAATCGCGTGCGCCCGCTTTATGTTGGGTTTTTGGTGCTTATCATCCGCTTTTATATTCTGCCAACGACTTTTGGCTATGATATTGAAGGGCTTGCCCAATTATCTATCGAGGCCTTTGTGCTCGCGCTTATCGCGATGATATAGACGCGCTATTGGCGCTCAATCACAAATTGACGGCCTTCAGCGCCAGATGATTTATAATAATAAATGCCTTCTTCATCGCCTGTTTGGCTATAGATCCAAATGCCATCCTGCCCATCTGCGGCAAGGGCGTGAATCACGGTATCCTTCGACAATTTAATCACAGGCGCCGGCCCTTTACTGGCCAGCTTTTCCGATTGGCGCGACAGGCCAATGCCAAGCAAAATGACGCAAATAATGATCATAATGCCCATAATGCTAGTCGCTAGTTTTAAGGCGCGCATTTGTTTCGGGCTAAAGGGGCCATCTGCCTGCGCATCCGCTAGGTCTGGCACTTCACCATTCTGGCTCTTTTGATCTTCTAATTCTGGTGATTTATCTCTATTGTCTGAAACCATGGAACAATTAGACCCTCTTATTATTATCGCGACACCAGACGATGGTGGCACGCGCCTTGATCGCTTTCTGGCAAATACCAGCGAGATTGAGTTATCTAGGACACGTATCAAGGCCCTTATTCAAGATGGCCAATTAACATGTAATGGCGCGAAGGTAACGGATCCATCCGCAAGCGTCAAATCAGAGGCGCAATATGAGCTAACCATGCCGCCGATTGAGGATGCCACGCCTCTGCCTGAGAATATCCCGCTTGATATCTATTTTGAAGATGAGCATTTAATCGTGTTGGAAAAGCCCGCGGGCATGGTCGTTCACCCTGCGCCGGGCTCTTATAATGGCACGCTTGTAAACGCGCTTTTGCATCATTGCGGTGACAGCCTGTCTGGCATTGGCGGCGTTGCCCGCCCCGGCATTGTCCACCGCCTTGATAAGGACACATCAGGCGTGATGATGGCCGCTAAGACCGAAAAAGCGCATCATAAATTATCAAAGCTTTTCGCCAAGCATAATTTAACCCGCCGCTATCATGCGATTGTCTGGGGTCTGCCGGCGATGCGTGTTGGCACAATTGATGCGCCGATTGGCCGCTCACGCCATGATCGCAAGAAAATGGCCGTGATGGAAAAAGGCAAAGAAGCCATCACCCATTATGAGACCTTACGCGATTTGCCGCCTTTCTCAGCAATGCTAGAATGCACGCTTGAGACAGGCCGCACGCACCAAATCCGTGTCCATCTCTCAGAGATGGGCTATGGGATTATTGGTGACAATGTCTATGGCCACCCGCTTCGCTCTGCGCAAATGCCTGACCAAGCATCACGTGATGTCCTTGCAGGATTACGCGGCTTTGAACGGCAAGCCCTTCATGCCGCCCATCTTGGCTTTGTGCATCCGATCACCAAAGAAGAGCTTGGCTTTGACAGCCCTCTGCCCGCAGATATGCAAGGGCTTATAGAGCAAATTGAGACAGGCATCGCCAAACGTGCCGCCGGCATTAAATAGCGCCCTCTTGCAAATTATCGCCATAATTCCCATATAGTTTTACAGGGTCATCAGAATAAGGGTGAGAGATTATGGCAAAAAATGCATTACTCCCCGCGATTAGCCCCGACGGCAATTTATCGCGGTATCTTGATCAAATTCGTCAATTCCCAATGCTTGCGGCAGATGAGGAATATGGGCTTGCGACCGCGTGGAAAGAGCGCGGTGATGTTGAAGCCGCGCATAAGCTTGTGACAAGCCATCTGCGCCTTGTTGCCAAGATTGCGATGGGCTATCGCGGCTATGGCCTGCCTGTTGCTGACCTTATCTCTGAGGGTAATCTTGGCATGATGCATGCCGTCAAAAAGTTCGAGCCTGAAAAGGGCTTTCGTCTTGCGACCTATGCGATGTGGTGGATTAAGGCCGCCATCCAAGAATATATTCTGCGCTCTTGGTCATTGGTCAAAATTGGCACGACCTCTGCGCAAAAGAAGCTGTTCTTTAATCTGCGCCGCCTGAAGAATAAAATCCAAGATGTTGAACAAGGCCATCTGAAACCAGACCAAATCACCACCATCGCAGAGACACTTGATGTGTCTGAGGCTGAGGTGATTTCAATGGACCAGCGCATGGCAGGTCATGACCACTCGCTGAACGCCACAATCAAAGGTGATGGCGAGCAAATGACCGAATGGCAGGATTGGCTTGAAGATAGCACGCCTGACCAAGAGACCATCTTTGCTGAGGCAGAAGAATTTGATGCAAGAAAAGCCCTGATGGTTGAGGCAATGGCCGCCTTGAATGAGCGTGAACAACGCATCATCCAAGCACGCAGATTGGCCGAGCCACCTTTGACGCTTGAAGAGCTTGCAGGCGAATTTGGCGTCAGCCGTGAGCGTGTGCGCCAAATCGAAGTGCGGGCATTTGAAAAGCTCGCCGATGGGGTCAGAAAAAAGGCAGAAGAACAAAATCTTCTGCCTTATGAAGGATAATCTTTTTTCTGGTCTTACGGCCTGTTAGGCATCACCAAACGGGTCACGTACCAAAATCGTATCATCACGTTCAGGGCTTGTTGATAGCAAGGCCACCGGAATTCCTGTCAGCTCTTCTAAGCGGCGGATATATTTGACCGCATTTGCTGGCAATTCAGCCCATGAGCGCGCGCCATAAGTCGTCTCTGACCAGCCCGGCATTTCTTCATAAATCGGTGTCACGGCCGCTTGTGCCGCGCTATCTGCTGGGAAATAATCAAGGCGCTTGCCATGCAAATCATAGCCAACGCAAATCTTCAATGTCTCAAACCCATCAAGCACATCAAGCTTGGTCAGGGCCATGCCTGTGATACCTGCTGTCATGCCTGCTTGGCGCACCATCACCGCATCGAACCAGCCACAACGACGCTTGCGGCCTGTGACTGTGCCAAATTCGCGGCCACGCTCGCCCATACGATCGCCATCAGCGCCGAAATCTTCGGTTGGGAACGGGCCAGAGCCTACTCTTGTTGTGTAGGCTTTGGTAATGCCTAGCACAAAGCCAACAGATGTCGGGCCTGTGCCAGAGCCTGTTGCCGCTTGACCTGCGACTGTGTTTGAAGAGGTCACGAACGGGTAAGTGCCATGATCAATATCAAGCATAATACCCTGCGCACCTTCAAATAACATACGCTTACCAGCCGCCTTGGCCTCGCCTAGCACCTGCCAGCTGCGCCCTGCATAGCTCAGCAATTCATCTGCCATCGCCATAAGCGCTTTATGCATATCAGCGGCATTTGCCTCTTCAACGCCAGCGGCCTTTAGGAAGATATTATGGAAATCTGTCAGGGCCTGAAGCTTTACCATCAACGCTTCACTATCGGCCAAATCAGCCAAGCGCACCGCGCGACGTGCGACCTTATCTTCATAAGCAGGGCCAATGCCTCTGCCTGTTGTGCCAATCTTATCAGCGCCTCTAATGGCTTCTCTTGCATGGTCAACCATCTGGTGAATTGGCAAGATTAATGTCACTGATTCAGATACAACAAATGTCTCAGGCGAAATGCTTGCGCCTTGACCGCGCAAGGTTTCCATCTCGCTCAATAGGGCCGTGGGGTCAACCACAACACCATTACCAATCACAGATATCTTGCCGGGGCGCACAATGCCAGATGGCAAAAGTGATAATTTATATTCTACACCGCCAATAACAAGCGTATGGCCCGCATTATGCCCGCCTTGAAAGCGCACGACTAGATCAGCACGCTCAGAGAGCCAATCAACAATCTTGCCCTTGCCTTCATCACCCCATTGAGAGCCAATCACAGCTACATTTGTCATCTTTGATAATCCTACGTTTAAATCAGAAATATTACTCTGTTACCGCTATCGGCATCGCATCTGCCTCTAGCACGATAAATTCACAACCTAATTTTTTAGCTTCTATTTGTGGCTCTGCCGCCTCACTGCCCATCACCACGAAACGCCCGCGTTCAACAAGCGCCATCGCTGTGGCAAGACCTGCTTTTGCCGCGACATAAATCACAGGCTGTTTTGGTGTGGCTGGCAAGGCGCGCAAAACGCGTTCCATATAAATCGAAAGACCTGTTGCCTCTTCGCCATAGCCTGTCTGATAAGCACCACCGCGGGCAATCTCACCTTGCAGGCCTTTGCTGAAAATCGCAAAATTAAGCCCTTTGTGATAATCGCCATCACGCCTATCAAGCAAATCAAGCGTTATCGGCAAATCAGGCCAAATCCCCTGCACCACCTCTGCTGCATGCAAGACAGTGCGCACCAAGGCCCCCGCCTCATCTGATAGGCGCGGCAATAAATCAGCGATGGCCTCACGGCTTTGACCAGAGGCGGCAAGCAAATCAGCCAAAAGAGGTGCGCTATCATGGCCGATAGACTGTAACATATCACTATCACGCAAGCGCAAAGCCTCAGCTAGCGCATCGCGCATAGTCGCATCGCAATCACCCACAATCACATCAAATAAATGCGGAATGCCAATATCAACTGTCAGGCCAGATATGCCAGCCAAATTCAACGCACGCACACCAAGAGACACCATCTCAGCCGAGGCAAGCGCATCTGATGCACCGATTAATTCAGCCCCAGCTTGCACCATTTGGCGTTCAGGGTTCAAAACATCTGGCACAACACGCATCACAGCCCCGCAATAAGACAGGCGCAAAGGACGCGCCATATGCGCAAGACGTGAGCCTGAAATGCGGGCAATCTGTGCCGTCATATCAGCACGCAAAGCCATCATCTTATGCGATAGCGGATCTAGCAGGCGGAATGTTTTATCGGAAAGCGCCGCACCAAGCCTGTCGCCAAGCAAGCTATCTTCAAATTCGACAAGCGGCGGTTGGACGCGGTTATAGCCAAAAGACGCCAGACAATCCATGATGATCTCTGAGGCTTTGGCGTCATGTTCAGCTTGCGGATAAAGCACATCTTGCAGACCTTGTGGCAGCAAGGCTGAGGGCGGTTGAGACTTTGTTGTTTTATCTGCTGACATAACAGGCGTTGACCTTAGGTGACAAGCGCCATTGCGGGGCGCATAAAAGCAAATTCATAAAGCTGGCCAACAGACGTAAAAAACGAAATGGCACCTGCTTTTTTCAAACTCGGCAATTTCTAGCAAATTTCACTAAAAACAGCAAGTCACAACACAGACAAGTCAGCTTGTCTGTGTCATCCAAAAGCAGATGCCATTTACCACATGTTAGCAAGGCGTCTTATGAGGTGAATGACAGCCTATCAACACGCACAATTTGCTCAAGTGCCGCGACACTGCGTACCGCATCATCACTGATTGTGCCGTCAATTTCGACCAAGGCAATCGCCTCGCCGCTCTCTTCTTTTCGGCCCAAATGGAAGGTCGCAATATTCAGACCCAAATCACCGAAAACATTGCCAATCGCGCCGACAAAACCAGGTTTGTCATAATTGCGCACATAGAGCATATTTTCAGGGAAATCAGCCTCAACAGGGATATCTTGTACCTCGACCAAGCGCGGCATGTTACCACCGACCAGCGTGCCCGCAATGGTGCGAGACCCGCCTTCAAAGCCAACGGTCACACGAAGCAAGCTTTCATAATCACAGCGTCTGTCATGACGCACAGTCGCAACATTCACCCCGTTTGACGAGGCAACCGCCGCCGCATTAACCATATTGACCGAATCCATCTTTGGCCCAAGCAGACCCGCAAGCGTTGACGCAAGCACAGGCCCTTCGTTCAAATTAGCCGCCTTGCCATCAAATTCCAGCTGAACAGATTGGATATCAGGTGTATCAATCTGGCCAAGGAATGAGCCAAGCAAACGACCAAGTGTCATATAAGGTTGCAGAATCGGGGCTTCTTCGGCTGTCACAGAGGCCATATTCAGGGCGTTTGTAACCGCGCCATCGACCAAATAATCAGATAGCTGTTCTGCCACCTGTAAAGCCACTTTTTCCTGTGCTTCAAGCGTGCTGGCACCCAAATGAGGTGTCGCAATCAGATTAGGCGCTTCGAACAACACATTCTCTCTTGCCGGCTCTTCTGCGAACACATCCAAGGCCGCGCCTGCGACATGACCTGAATGAAGCGCCGCACAAAGAGCGACCTCATCAATCAAGCCGCCTCTGGCACAGTTGATGATACGCACGCCTTTTTTGGTTTTCTGCAAGGCATCCGCTGAGATAATATTTCTCGTTGAATCAGTCAAAGGCGTGTGAAGCGTGATGAAATCAGCCTTCGCCAATAGCTCATCAAGCTCAACCTTTTCAATGCCAAGCTGTTTCGCACGCTCTGGTGTCAAGAACGGGTCAAACCCCATCACACGCATCTTTAGGCCCTGCGCTCTATCGGCGACAATCGCGCCAATATTACCACAGCCAATCAAGCCCAAACGCTTGCCACTAATCTCTGTGCCGAGGAATTTTGACTTTTCCCATTTGCCCGCAATCGTCGACATATGGGCTTGCGGAATTTGACGTGTCAAAGACAGCATCATTGTAATCGCATGCTCAGCTGTTGTCACAGAATTACCAAACGGCGTATTCATCACAACAACACCTGCCTTTGTGGCGGCCGGCACATCGACATTATCAACGCCAATACCCGCTCTGCCAACCGCGCGCAATTTGGTCGCTTTGGCTAGAACCTCAGGCGTTACCTTGGTGGCTGAACGAATGGCTAGGCCATCATAATCGCCAATGATCTCAAGCAATTCTTCGGCTGATAGGCCGGGGCGGAAATCAACCTCTACGCCTCTATCTTTGAAGATATCAACCGCTTCAGGTGCTAATTTATCACTAATTAATACTTTAGGCATTTTATGCCCCTTTCTTATTCAAAAAATCTTCTTTAACGCTGGCGAAAGCCCAATCTAGCCATGGCAATAGCAAGGCGATATCTGACGGCTCAACCGTTGGCCCTGCCCAAATGCGCAAGCCAGCAGGGGCTGTGCGATAGGCGCCAATATCAAAGGCAACAGTCTCATCACCCAGCAAGGTGACCATCTGTTTGGCAAAATCTGATTTCTCAGACTGGCCAAGCGATGTGATAGCCCGATCAGCAATTTGCAAACAAATAGAGGTGTTTGAAATCGTCGCTTCATCTTGCGCAAGGAAATCAACCCAAGGTGTCTGTGCCACCCATTGTTTGACATGTGCAAGGCTCTCATCAGAGCGCGCCATCAAGGCAGACAAGCCGCCAATCTCTTCGGCCCAATCAAGTGCCTGATGCAGATCAGCCACAGCCAACATTGACGGGGTGTTAATCGTATCACCGCGGAAGATGCCTTCGATTAATTTGCCCTTTTTGGTAAGCTGGAAAATCTTTGGCAGCGCGCGTGGTGCAGGGGCCCCCTCAAGGCGTTCAACCGCACGCGGCGATAGCACAAGCACGCCATGCGCACCCTCACCGCCAAGCGATTTCTGCCAGCTAAAGGTCGCGATATCAATCTTGTTCCAATCCATATCCATCGCAAAACAAGCCGAGGTTGCATCAGCGATTGTCAGCCCCTTGCGGTCAGATGGGATAAAATCACAATTTGGCAAGCGCACACCAGAGGTGGTGCCATTATAGGTGAACAGAACATCACGGTCGAAATCAACCTCATCAAGGGCAGGCAGCGCCCCCCAATCAGCTTCGAACAAGCGTAAATCATCTAGTTGTAATTGAGCGGTGGCATCATTCACCCACGTCTTACCAAATGATTCCCAAGCAAGAATATCAACACCGCGCTGGCCAAATAATGACCACATGACCATTTCCACAGCACCCGTATCAGAGGCTGGTACGATACCAAGACGATAATCGTCAGGCAGTGCCAACAGCTGGGCCATGCGGTCAATTGCAGATGTTAAAGAAGCTTTAGGACCCTTGGCACGATGTGATCTGCCAAGATGTGTTTGGTCAAGTCGTGAGAGGTTCCAGCCGGGACATTTCTTGGTAGGACCCGAAGAAAAGTGAGCGGACTGCGGCTTTTGCGCAGGAAGCGGAAAGGGCATAATAGACCTCATCAGTAATGTGACTGTCCGTTGGGGGACAGCGACCCACCGATGAAATTAGTGTTTCTTATCCAGATGTCAACAGGCTGATTTTAAGGCGCCTCTGCCTGCCGCAAAAATAGGCACCGCCTATTACCCCTCAGATGCCGCCTCTTGAAGACGCGCATTCACAGCCATCAAAGCACTGGTAAGCTCATCCATCACAGCATCTAATTTGGCGCTATCTGTGGCTTCGACCATCACACGCACCAACGGCTCTGTGCCAGATGGGCGCAGCAAAATCCGCCCCTCACCGGCAAACGCCTCTGTCAGCTTTTGGCATAGGCTGACAATCTGTTTATCATCGATAATCGCCTTATCAACATTCGGCAAATTCACCAGCCTTTGCGGCACAGATTCATAAATTCCAAGCACGTAAGAGAGTGGCTTTTGATTTGTCACACTTGCTTTGAGTACTTGCAACGCGGCCATCAGACCATCACCTGAGGGGATAAGATCTGGCATCAAAATATGCCCAGAGCCCTCACCGCCAAGATTACCACCCTCACCTTGGCTAGCATCACTGCCATCTAGCATTTTGAGAATATAGCGGTCACCAACTTGCGCGCGTGCAAAGGCAATGCCGCGGCTATCAAGATAGCGCTCAAGCCCTAAATTCGACATCAGCGTGCCAACCACAGGCGGGCGCAATGTGCCTGCCTCTTGCATGGCGGTGGCAATCACGGCCAGCACCTTGTCACCATCATGGATACAGCCTGTCTCATCCGCCAGAATCAGCCTGTCCGCATCACCATCAAGCGCGATACCCACATCTGCCCCATGCAGCACCACAGCCTCTGCCATTTTTTCAGGATGCACCGCACCGCACCCATGATTAATATTCAGCCCATCAGGCTCATCATAAAGCGCGATAACCTCTGCGCCCAATGCCCGAAGCGTTTTTGGCGCGGTCATATAGGCGGCACCATTGGCGCAATCCACGACCACTTTCAGCCCTTTGAAAATCTGCTTATCAGGCATGGTCTCACAGGCGTAATCACAATAGATATCAGCGGTATCAAGGATACGGCGCACGCGCCCCATATTCTCAGCCTCTGCCAGCGCGATAGAGCCTTGCATCAATTGGCTTATCTCAATCTCGATCTCATCTGCCAGCTTTTTGCCATCAGGGCCGAATAATTTGATACCATTATCATGATGCGGATTATGACTTGCAGAGACCATCACCCCCAAATGCGCGCCTAGTTTCTGCGTCATCACAGAGACTGTCGCCGTCGGAATAGGCCCTAGCAATTTGCATTCCATCCCAATCGAAGAAAAGCCTGCTACAAGCGCTGATTCAAGCATATAGCCTGATAGACGTGTATCCTTGCCGATCACCACCAATGGCGGCTTTTTATCTTGATTTGGGCCGTCTTGATTTGGGCCGTCATCATCTTGGCCGTGATCCACAAACCACCGCCCCGCCGCAAGTGCCAAGCGCACCACAGATTCAGCCCGCATGAGCCCTGTATTAATCCGCGCTCTGACGCCATCAGTCCCGAAAATGCCTGCCATGATGCACACTCACTTATTTGCAAGGAAAAGCCTAATGTCTCGCACTATAAGCAATGCGAGGGGGGAAGTCTATCACCGCTATAAGACACAGAAGTGACTAGCCAGCCGCTAAGGTTTTTTGTTGCAGGGTCATCGCTTGGGCTGTTTGGGCGACATCATGGGTGCGGATGATTTGCGCGCCGCATTCAATAGACCGCAAAGCCAAGGCCAAAGAGCCGCCAAGGCGCTCATCTGCTGGCTCATCTTTGGATAATTTGGCTATTGATGATTTGCGCGACACCCCGATAAGTATAGGCACACCAAGCCCGTGAAATAACGCTGTCCAATTGATGATCTCAAGATTATGCAACGGCGTCTTGCCAAACCCAAATCCCGGATCAATCGCGATATGTGACAGCGGCGTGCCAGCATCACGAAGCGCCTCAATACGCGCCGCTAGCCAATCATAGACATCCAAGGGCGCAAAATCATAATGCGGGTTTTTCTGCATGGTCTCAGGCGTGCCTTGCATATGCATCGCAATCGCATAACCGCCCT
>DBMZ01000059.1:19030-27250 GCA_002299005.1 Alphaproteobacteria bacterium UBA685
CGAAAGCCGCCCACATCATTGATAATCGGCGCGCCTGCATCTGCCGCCGCTGCCATCACAGATGTATGGCGCGTATCAGCAGAGACGACATGGCCTGCCTTGCTTAGCGCCTCAATAATCGGGGTAATGCGCCTGATTTCCTCATCACGCGCCACAGCCTCAGCGCCGGGGCGTGTTGATTCGCCCCCCACATCCAAAATGCTGGCACCTTCTTCGACCATCTTAAGCGCGTTTTTGATACCATCTTCTGCGGCAAAATTAACGCCGCCATCTGAAAAGCTGTCAGGGGTCGCATTGACAATCCCCATCACGTGCGGCTCTGCCATTGACAGGCCCGCAAAATCAGGGCGCGGAGATGTGAGGGCTTGGAGCATCTGTGCCGCATGGTCTTTATCAGGCGCCTCTGCCAGCCACTCATCAACCGCACAGCGTTTGACATGGATCTCATCTGGCACATTACCACGCATGATGACATCAACGGCGCGAAATGCCATCCAGCCACCCGCCAGCGCATGATAGGCACCCGTCGCCGCGCTTTGGCAAATCGCACTATCACGCGCGACCAGATTCACAGGCCTGATATACAGACGCCGCCCATCAGGCGGCGTCGGCATGTTATTTGTATAATGTAGCGCCATTTACGCCCCGTCAGGACCTGCTGGCTCACCGGCCGGTTTCGCTGAACGACGGCCACCAGATGGCAGACCAGAGCGCGGCTTCTTCGCACGTGGCTCGGTTGGGTTATTATGCTCATCATCAGAGGCGTCATTGCGTGAAAGCGTGCCACCATCAACGATGATCTTAATTTCTTCCCCGTTCAAAGTCTCATATTCAAGCAAACCTTGGGCGAGATTTTCCAACTGGTCATTATGCTTCTTCAACAGATTTTCAGCATCTGTATAGGCTTCATCGACAATGCGGCGTACCTCTAAATCAATCAAATCGGCTGTGCCTTCAGAGACTGTCTTTGACTGTGTCACGGAACGACCAAGGAAGACTTCCTGCTCATCACCGGCATAGGCCAAGAAGCCTAGCTTGTCTGACATGCCCCATTCTGTGACCATACGACGTGCCATATCGGTTGCCATACGGATATCAGATGACGCGCCTGTTGTGATTTTATCAGCGCCAAAGATCAAATCCTCAGCAATACGACCACCACAAGCCACACGCAAATCAGCCAGAATTTTATCATAAGCCAATGAGACACGATCCCCCTCAGGCAGACGCATCACCATACCAAGCGCGCGGCCACGTGGGATAATCGTTGCTTTATGAATAGGGTCTGAGGCTGGCAGATGAAGAGCGACCACCGCATGGCCTGCCTCATGATAGGCTGTTAGGCGCTTTTCATCATCTGTCATCACCATAGAGCGACGCTCAGAGCCCATCATCACCTTATCTTTGGCTTCTTCAAATTCTGCCATAGAGACTGTTCTGCGGCCCTTGCGCGCGGCAAGCAAAGCTGCCTCATTCACAAGGTTTGCCAAATCAGCACCTGAGAAACCGGGCGTGCCTCTAGCGATTGTGCGCGGCTCAACATCATTAGACAAAGGCGTCTTGCGCATATGCACTTTCAAGATACGCTCACGACCAAGCAAATCAGGGTTAGGCACCACGACCTGACGGTCAAAACGACCAGGGCGCAACAAGGCAGGGTCAAGCACATCAGGGCGGTTGGTTGCGGCAACAAGGATAACACCTTCATTTGCCTCAAAACCATCCATCTCAACCAGCATCTGGTTTAGGGTCTGTTCGCGCTCATCATTACCACCACCAAGGCCGGCACCACGATGACGGCCAACAGCGTCAATCTCATCAATAAAGATAATACAAGGGGCGCTCTTCTTGCCCTGTTCAAACATATCACGGACACGGCTGGCACCGACACCGACAAACATCTCAACAAAGTCAGAGCCTGAGATAGAGAAGAAAGGCACATTCGCTTCACCAGCGACAGATTTCGCCAACAAAGTTTTACCTGTACCAGGAGGGCCCACCAGCAACACACCTTTTGGGATTTTGCCGCCAAGGCGTTGGAACTTTCCCGGGTCCTTTAGGAATTCGACCACTTCTTCAAGCTCAGTCTTAGCTTCATCAATGCCTGCCACATCATCAAATGTCACGCGGCCATGCGCTTCGGTAAGCAATTTAGCGCGCGATTTGCCAAAGCCCATCGCCCCGCCTTTTCCGCCGCCTTGCATTTGGCGCATGAAGAAAATCCACACACCAATAAATAACAGCATCGGGAACCAAGAGAGCAATAATGAGAAAAAGCCCGGTGAGTTGCTCTCATCAGGGCGCGCTTCGATGCGCACATCATTATCAGTCAGGATACCCACAATATCCGCGCCTTCTGGCACATAAGATGAAATCTGCTGATTATCTTTTGTGCGCGCGGTGATATTTGCGCCTTCGATGATAACATCTCTCACCTGTCCAGATTGAACAGAGCCAACAAAATCCGTGTAGGCGACATTGCGAGATGCGCTCGTACTAGCGGGGTTTTGAAACAGGTTAAACAATGACATCAAAGCGATACCAATGATCACCCAAATAAATATGTTTCGGCCGAGATTGTTCACGAAGGGAACCCTTTTCCTCTAATTGTTATGACTCTTGATACGTTGTAAATTCGTAAGAGTCTTAATTTACCTGATACAAAAGTAAGCTTCCACCCATTTTCGCCTATCCGACAGCATCCCTTGCTATCCCACTAGACGAGTAGATGGCAACTTGCGCAGTTGGCCAATCCAACTGACTAAAATAGCCCTTTTGCACCATGTTGTTAATGTGGGGAGTGATAGGCCTATCGTCAAGGGTATGCACAAAAGGAAATATCATTCTTATCTCAGGACGCAGACAGCCAAGAAAGACACGGTAAGGGTCATCCGGGGCAAGCATGGCCAACAGGCTCTGATGCATCGGGCGCAAAATCACCTGCCCATCTGCCAGCTCTTTTGGCGTACGCACAAGCAAGCGGCCACGATAAAGCCTCTCAGCCCCTGCCCCCAGATAAAGCGGCTCATGGTCGCGCCCTGCCTCTGGTAAAATGGCTATTTCCGGCGCCTCACATCGAATATGACAGGCGGCTAGGGTTGCATCTCTGCCATCTGCGATAGGCTGTAATAAGCGCTTTACACTGGCGATTGACGCAGGATAACCACCAGCCCCCACACGCCGCAGCATCTTGCGCATCACGATGATTTTGCCCTGTTCTGGCAGGTCAGCAAACGCCGCCGCATCACATAGCAGCGCATGACCTGATAAATCTTTCCGCACATATTTGCGCCAAAATGCCGCAAGCGCACGCTCTAGCCCCTCATTCATCGCCTTTGACAGCCTGCCAAGCTTGGCAAGATTTCCCCCAAGCGCTCTATCTTGTACAAGCAAGCGCCGCCATCTCACCCGCTCAAACTGGGCATTCTCATTAGAGGGATCTTGCACAAAAGACAGATTATGCGCCTCACAATAAGCGACCAAATCTGCCTTAGGCACCTCAAGGAGCGGGCGCAAAATCGGCACAAATTCGAGATAAGAATGCGCCTTCATCGCCGCTAGCCCTTGCAAGCCGCTATCATGGGCAAGGCGCATAGCAATTGTCTCGCACTGATCATCTAGATGATGGGCAAGCCATAAGATGCCGCCATGACGGCGCGCATAAGAACATAGGAGCTGGTATCTTTGCTGGCGTGCCCATTCTTGGCGGGCGGCCATTGGCGGGGGGGCGGTCACACGCAGAATCTTTGCCTCAATGCCATAAGAGCGGGCAAGGCGTGCGACATCTTCTGCTTCTTCTGCGGCTTCGGGGCGCAAATTATGATTGACGATAAGCGCACAAAGCTGTGCATCATAGCGCTTGCTAGCGGCCATCAAAATATGAAGCAGAGCCGTTGAATCAGCTCCGCCAGACAGGGCCACTAGCCAGTTTTTGGTATCTGGCAAGCCCACAAAGCGCCCGATAAGCGCCTCAATAGCATCGTCAATTATGGTCTGTGCGCTAGCCCTCACAAGAGGCGGCTACCTTCAACTCACCAAGGCGTTTCACAAAAGACGCACTTGGCTGGTCAAGCATTTGCGGCAAATCGACAAAAATCTGACAAGCTTGTTCTGGGGTGGCGAAATTCAACACAGATTCGGCGATCATCAAAATCGCTTCTGGCAGGCGCGAATCATTTGGAAATTCTGAATTAAACTCGGTGAAAGACATCGCTGACTGGCCAAAATCACCTTGGATGAATTGCACCCGGCCAAGCCAATAAAGCGCATCGGCTGACCGTTCATTCTCAGCGTGCGCCGCGCGGAATTCTATGAAACCTGCCTCGGCTGTCTCTAGGTCATTTTGCAACATGCGGCCAAAGGCAAAGCGATATTGCTCTTCAGCTGTGCCCTCTGGCAAGACGCTAACAACAACCGCTTCTTCGATGACCTCTTCAGGTGCGGCCTCTTCAATAGCGGCCACCTCTTCGCGCGCCGCTTCATCTGTATTTATGCCAGCTTCCTGAACACCCGATTCTTGCGTAACCGCATCTTGCGTGCCATTATCTAGGGCCGTGCTAGCGGCTGTCGCATCTGTATTTGCCGCAATTTGCGTCGCATTATCGCCATCTTCTGAGGCATTATCATTTGCCAGATCAGCCGCTAACTCATCTGCTGAACCATCCGCTGAACCATCTAGGGCCACGCTTTGATTGTCTGTCTGTGATTTTGCAAGCTCGGCCGTTAGTGACGGGTCTTTTTCAACCGTCCATGTCGCGCCGCCCGTATCATTATCACGGCTCATAGAGACCGCAGGGGCTGTGCCGCCGGCGGTTAGATCATCTTGCAATATGGCGTTTGTTAAATCATCACTGCCAAGTGACAATAAGGTCTGCATACGCTTTTCAAGGCGCAAGACACGAAACTCAACATCTGATGATAATTCAATCGATCGGCGCAGGCGCTGATTGAAAATATCAAGCGTATCACCAAGCTCACTCATCTGCGCTTTGAGGCCTTTGATGGCGGCTGATTGCGCGCGATTATCTTCTGCGGCATTTTCAACCAGCTCTTCAACGCGCAAGCGAATCGCACGAAACTCTGTTTCCAGCGTGCCGCGCACAGTCTTCAGATTATCTTCGATGGTGTTCAGGCGCATTTGCTGGCGCGCCATCAGCGCTGAATTGGACTCAGTTGATTGTGCCAAAGCCGGGGCGGCAGGCATCATAAGCGCGCTCGCAACCAAACCAATCATCAGCCAAACAGACTTTGTTCTTTGCGGCTGGGCCATTTTTGTCATCAAAACACGCATCATTGCATCATCCTAAAAAACCAACAGAAGCATCACTTGCCCTTATTATAACAAGCAAAGAGCCAGATCTATACCCATAATAGGGCAAAAAAAAGGCCCTGCATCAAGCAAGGCCTTTTGATAGTCAATTTAAATGACGAGCACTTAGTTCAGAACTGTCACAGAACGACGATTTTTCGCCCATGCGTCTTCGTTTGAACCAACAACAGCTGGACGCTCTTTACCGTATGATACGATGCGGATGCGTGAGCCATCGACGCCCTTAGCAACCAAATAGTCGCGTGTCGCAGAAGCACGACGCTCGCCTAGTGCCAAGTTATATTCTCTTGTGCCGCGCTCATCAGCGTGTCCTTCGACCTTCACGCGGAATGACGGCTTTGCGTTCAACAATGCCGCTTGTGCATCCAATGTTGCCATCGCGTCAGCTGATAGCTGTGATGAATCGTAACCGAACAGAACGGTATCGCCGATTGACATCATATCAGCGCGGGCAGCTTCCAATGCTGAATTATCAGCGTTTGATGCGGCTGATGAAGCAGTAGAAGAGGCAGCTGATGATGATGAAGCTGTTGATGATGTTGATGATTCAGTTGTTGAACCAGCGGCAGAGCCAGCGGCTTCTTCAGTAATTGATGAGGCTGTCTCACAAGCAGCTAGCAAAAATGTAGCGGCGAATAGCGTAAATAATGGTTTGATCATTATAAGCTCCTAAGAAGATGAACAAACCTTATTGGCCTGAACAAGTGTGCATTTCCATTCAAATTTTATACAATAAACCTACGAAATCGTAGCTTTTCCTGCGTCACAAGGCTTTTACCACCTAATGAAAAAATCGATAAACTGATTGTCATTAACATTTAACCGGCATCATCGCAAGCTTTTCTAGTATTCGGAAAGCCAAGAATCTGACGACTTCCCTCTTTGGGCCAGATTAACGCAATAAGGGTGACCAAGCAGGGTCACTTGCATCAGCGGGTGTGATGATACGGCTCTCATTAAAGCCAGTAATATCAACACGGTACAATGCCACCTCACCGCCTGAGCCATCTGCCTCACGCGGTTCTTGCTTGAAATACATCAACACACGCCCGTTTGGTGCCCATGTCGGCCCCTCCACCAAATAGCCGCGTGCAAGCAAGCGTTCCCCTGAGCCATCCTTATTCATGACACCGATAAAGAATTCCCCGCGGACAATTTTGGTAAAGGCAATAATATCACCACGCGGCGACCAAACAGGCGTCGCATACCGCCCCTCGCCATAGCTGATACGTTGCACGCCTCTGCCATTTTCACTCATCACATAGAGCTGTTGCGAGCCGCCACGGTCTGAATTAAAGACGATTTGACTGCCATCAGGGCTGTAGGATGGTGAGGTATCAATCGACGGTGAGCGCGTTAATTGCGAGAGCTGTTGTGTCTTAAGATCGAGCGCAAAAATATCAGTCGCGCCATCTTCTGCCAAAGACATAATCAACGCATCACCATCAGGGCTAAAGCGCGGCGCAAATGTCATGCCGGGGAACGAGCCTACACGTTCTGTGCGCCCCAAGGCGACATCAAGCAAATAGACATTCGGCTCGTCATTAAAATAATTCACATAGGCAATTTCATGCGCTTGCGGCGAGAAACGAGGCGTTAGCACCAAATCATTGCCAGAGGTCAAAAAGCGATGATTATGACCATCTTGATCCATAATGGCGAGGCGCTTAATGCGCCTGTCAGCGGGGCCTGATTCAGAGACATAGACAATTTGCGTGTCGAAATAAGCGCTATCGCCGGTGAATTCCTCATAAACGAAATCAGCAATTTGGTGCGACAGGCGGCGCAGGCCATTTTCATCTGTAGACCCTTCGCCTGAGGTAATATCGCGCTGTGCCACCACATCCCATAGGACAAATTCAATCTGCAACGCACCGCCATCATCAATATAGGCAGAGCCGACCAGCAAACCTTGTACACCAAGCGGCACCCAATCATTGAAGTCAGGGCGGATATCAGGCGAATCAGGCGGCGTGATAAAGGCCGCGCTATCAACAGACTTAAACTGGCCAGAGCTGATTAGATCATCAGAGATAATCTGGGCAATTTGTCGACCTACATTTGTTGGCACACCATCAGGCCCAGTAAAATCGGCAATCGCAATTGGTATCGGGGCAACTTGCCCGCTTGTGATATCAAGGCGCAATGTTTGCGCATGCGCCGGCAAGAATACAGATAGCAACATAGATAGAGCTAACCCCATCCAAGCCATCATCATAATCAGACTATGTCGTATCATTCTGTGCCCTATCACAACTGCGTTCCTTTTTTGCTACCGGTTCTTATCATGCCCCTCATAATTAGGGCATTTTCTTACTTTGTCACTATGACGCCCCATCAACGAGAGATAAAGCGTGGATCAAATCCAAATATAAATTCGCGCCACTGGTCGTATTTTTCACGCGGCAATGGCAAGGGCGAGGCATCTAGCACCGCGCGCAAAGCCGCATTGGCCGCCGCACGATAGGTCTTATTCGCATCATAGCGTTTGGTATCCACAATGCTTGCCTCTGTGACAGAGCCATCAGGCTCAAGGCGCACATAGATATCAACCTTCAACTTATCAGCCCCGGCCGCCGCAGGTGGCGGATTCCACTTACTGGCAATATGCATGCGCACACGGTCAAGCTCTGAGATACCAATCGGCTCAATGCTTGGCTTGGCATCTGTCTTTTGTTGCACCCCAGAGATAACATTAGACACATTTGTGGCAACTTTTTGTTGCGCGTCTTGTTTTTTAACTTTTTGCGCCTGCTTTTTTTCTGCCTCTTTGGTTTTTTGAATCTTCGCTAGATTTTGCAAAACACCATTGGCCGCCTCTTCGCGCTTTTTATCTTGCTGTGATTGCTGGGCAAGCTCATTCACCCGGCTCAAATCAGGCTTAGGTTTCG
>DBMZ01000059.1:27382-35048 GCA_002299005.1 Alphaproteobacteria bacterium UBA685
TTCGGCTTAGGCTTAGGCTTAGGCTTCGGCTCAGCTTTTGGCGCTGGTTTCGGTTTCTTAGGCGGTGTTGGCCGCGGTTTTGGGCGCGCGATTGGCTTTGCCACCTCTGGCGCTTTTTTTGTCGGCAGAATTTCAGCTGTCGCATCCACTGGTTTTGGCGCCGGCTCTGGTTCAGCCTGCGGCTCTTCAACCACTGGCTCTGGCACAGGTGCTGGCGGCGGCGGCGGTGGTGGTGGTGGTGGTGGTTTCGGGCGCGCTTTATCTTGGTCGACCTCATCTTGCGGCGCCCCTTCAGAGGCGGCGGCGATGTTTGTCACCTCGGCAATATCAACCATATCAATGATCACAAGCTGTTCTTCGCTCAATTCTTTTGAGTCAAAAGACGGCCAGCTGACTGTCATCACAGTGACAACCAGAGCGTGAAATCCAACTGATATCAGCGCGAAACGATTCATAAAATCGCCTATCCTTCTTCAGGCAATTGCGCCACAAGGGCGACACGTTCAAACCCGGCGCTTTGAATGCGTCCCATCAATTCAACCACCTCGCCATAAGAGACAGAGCGGTCACCGCGCACAAAAATACGCACATCAGGATTAGCCTCAGAGACAGCTGATAGACGCGGGATAAGCGTCTCTGCCTCAATCACATTTTCTTGCAAATAAATCTGGCCATCTGCCTGAATAGAGACCACCAAAGGCGCGGCATTGGCAGAGATTTGACCTGCCTTTGTCTTCGGCAAATCAACCGGAATACCAACCGTCAATAACGGGGCAGTTACCATAAAGACAATCAAAAGCACCAGCATCACATCAACAAAGGGCGTGACATTGATTTCACCCATTGGGCGATGGCGTGAACGCCCGCCTCTGCCAGTTGGGCGGTTTAACGAGGCCCCCATTTTACTGGCCTCCCTCATCTAGCTGACGGGCGAGCAAGGTTGAAAATTCTGATGAGAATGTCTCTAATTGCGCGGCGCGTCTTTGCAGATCGCCTGAAAATTTATTATAGGCCGCCACCGCCGGAATCGCCGCCGCAAGACCAAGCGCGGTCGCAAACAACGCCTCCGCAATACCAGGGGCAACAACCGCCAAGGACGTATTCTTTGACTCAGCGATAGATTGGAAGGCATTCATAATCCCCCAAACCGTGCCAAACAGCCCCACAAACGGCGAGACAGACCCGATAGAGGCAAGGAAATTCATGCCTGTCTCCATCTTATCCATCTCTCTTGTGATGGTGAAATTCATCGAACGGTCAATACGGTCAACAAGCGAGGCTTTTAAGTCTGCGCGCCCTGTCGCAGTCAGGCCCTTAGCAGAGGCTCTGCGCCATTCACGCATCGCGGCAACAAACACACGCGCTTGCGCATTATCAGGGTTTGCGCCTGTGGTATCATAGAGATTATCCAGCGATCCCCCAGACCAAAACTCATCTTCAAAGCGCTGTGTGCGGCGTGCTTCGCGGCGCAATCCGATGACTTTTTCAAAGATGATAGCCCAGCACCAAATCGAGGCACCGACCAATAGTAACATCACAAATTTGACCAACGGATCGGCTGCCCAGAACAGACCCATAATGGTTAAATCATGCGCTGTTTGGGTTACTGTCAAATCAATCTCAGCCATCTTATATCCCCTATTTCACTCATGTTTTTGCGCTCTCTAGCAACGCGCCAAAACAACCTGTTAGGCTATTATCTTATTCATTTGTCATCGCAGCGATCAGATCGGCATCAAACCTTACCGGGCGACCTTTTTCATTTACCATCACAATCTCTACCTCAACATTGGCAAAAATATGACCGTTTTTATCTTTTTCATCAGCGATAGCAGCTTTAATTGTCTGCTGTGCAATCAGCCGCGCTTTGCCTAAGTCTTTCAGGCGCGTCTCGATAATCACCTCATCACCCAATTTCGCAGGGCGCAGATATTCAAGCGATGCACGGCGCACAACAAAGCCCCTTTTCTTATCATAGAGATTATCACCTTGCGAGACACCGATTAGCCGCAACCAGCCAGACCGGCCGCGCTCAGCAAAGCTCAGATAATTTGCATGATAGACGATACCGCCCGCATCAGTGTCTTCAAACTGCACCAGCAACGGATAATGATGCACCGCCCCATCCATCCAGCCATCAAGCACCGCGCGCGCATTATCAGGGACAAGCCCGCCAAATAAATCAGCCATCTGCGCCATCACTAGGCTTCCTCATCAACGTGATCGCCATCATCATGCGAGAGCAAATCAAGCTGAACAGAGGCCGTTGGCGGTGGTGTCAGGCCCAAATAATCCCAGCCCATCCGCGATAAGCACCTGCCTCGCGGGGTGCGCATCAACAGGCCTGTCTGCATCAAATAGGGCTCTATCACCTCTTCAAGCATATCACGTTGTTCTGCCAAAACCGCCGCCAGCGTCTCGACCCCCACAGGGCCCCCGCCATAATTATCGACAAGCGCAGAGAGATAGCGCCTATCCATCTGATCAAGGCCGCTCGCATCCACATCCAAGCGGAGCAACGCCTTATCTGCGACCGCGGCGGTAATCATCCCTGCCCCTTCGACAGAGGCAATATCACGCACGCGCCGCAACAGCCGGCCGGCAATACGCGGTGTGCCTCTTGCGCGCCGCGCAATTTCAAGCGCGCCATCTTCTGCCATCGCCAAATTCAGCTTCACCGCTTGGGCTTGCAAAATCACCGATAATTCTTCTGGCGTATAGAATTGCATCCGCATCTGGATACCAAAGCGATCACGCAAAGGCGTTGTCAAAAGACCCGCTCTTGTGGTCGCGCCGACCAGCGTGAAAGGCGGCAAATCAATGCGCACTGAGCGCGCAGACGGCCCTTCGCCAATCATCAAATCAAGCTGGAAATCTTCCATCGCTGGATAAAGCACTTCTTCAACCGCAGGATTAAGGCGATGAATCTCGTCAATAAACAGCACATCATTGGGCGCCAAATTCGTCAGCAAGCTGGCCAAATCACCGGCACGCGCGATCACAGGCCCAGAGGTTGCACGAAAGCCGACGCCAAGCTCGCCAGAGACAATTTGTGCCATCGTCGTTTTACCCAAGCCGGGCGGGCCATGAAGCAGGGTATGATCCATTGCCTCTGTGCGCCCTCTAGCGGCTTTGATAAACATCTCAAGATTCTGGCGGCCAATCCCTTGGCCAATAAAATCATCCAGCTTTTTCGGGCGCAAAGCATGATCATGACCTTCTGCTGGCTCTATCTCGTGCCCAGAGGATAAGCGGCTATCATCACTCATCTAGCGACGCTCCTTATTGCCAAGCTCTTTTAGCGCGGCACCGATAAGCGAAGCGCTATTTGCGCCCGCATCGCTTGCCACCAAATCACGCAAAACCGCCCATGCCTCTGCTCTGGCATAGCCGAGATTTACCAAGGCAGACAGCGCATCATTCATCGCCGCTTGACCTGCCATAGCCTCATCATTGCCGCCACTTGCCGCACCTGCACCTGCCCCTGCGCCTATCCCTGCCCCGGCCCCAACAGGCGCCACAGATAAAGAACGTAGCTTGCCCAATTTTTCGGCCAATTCATTGACAATTCTGGTGGCGATTTTCGGGCCAATGCCATCAGCCCTTGTGATCATCGCCTTATCGCCTGCCATAATCGCTTCTTCCACCTCAGCAGGCGAAAGCGCGGATAAAATAGCAATCGCCGCCTTTGCGCCGACACCTTGGACGGTCTGCAAAAGCAGGAATGTGTCTTTTTCATGCGCGGCACTAAAGCCGAATAAGGTCATGGAATCTTCGCGCACAATCATCTCTGTCAGCAATTTAACAGAGCCGCCAACATCGCCTATCGCATCTAATGAGCGCGAGGTCGCGGTGACCAGATAGCCAACGCCGCCTACATCAATCACCGCATGGGTCATTGTTTTTTGCGCTAATGTTCCAGAAAGATGGGCAATCATAACACTCTACAGACCTTTTTTTTGTTCCTTGGCAAGCGCGGCGGCAATCGCCGCAGATAGGCCGCGCCCCCCAATTGATTTACCCTGTGAGGCCGCCCCTGCTAAACCTACCCCTGATCTGGCTGGCATGCGACCATTATTATCAACCAGCAAGCCATTTGCCGCGTCATGAATACCCGCAATCGCAAGCCCAAGCGCGTCTGCCGCATCTGCGCCCTTTGGCACAATCCCCAAAAGATGCGCGACCATCGCCTGCATTTGCTTTTTATCAGCCGTCCCGGTACCCGTCACCGCCTTTTTCGCCAGCCTCGGGGCAATCTCTCGCAAAGGCAGACCATGTGATGAGCAAGCCGCCATCGCCGCCCCTCTTGCCATACCAAGCTTTAGCGCTGATTTCGCATTTTTCGACACAAACACAGATTCAATCGACGCCGCCATCGGCCCATATTCTTGGCACACAGCGAGGATCCCATCAAAGATCATCTGCAATCTTTGATGGTCATCTTCATCGGTATTTGTCCTGATTTGGCCATGGCCAAGATGAAGGAGCGCATTGCCATGCTTTTCAATAATCCCCCAGCCCGTACAAGTCAGGCCAGGATCAATGCCGAGCATTCGCATAAGCGCCCTTTCTTACTGTCTTAAGTGCGCTCTACCCCACAGCCCACTAGAAGCCATAGCAAAGCGCAAGATGCCTAGCTTTCAAGAGCGGCTAGCACCTCGTCTGAAATATCGAAATTCGATGATAATGCCTGCACATCATCATTATCGTCCAATACTTCCATCAATTTCAAAAGCCCTTTAGCATGGTCAACTGTGACCTCAACCAGATTTTGCGGCTTCCATGTAATAGAGGCCTCCGATGGCGGGCCAAAAGACGCCTCAAGCGCGTCACGCACGCTGTTGAAATCTTCAATCGCGCAAATGATTGTGTGACCATCCCCATCAGATTCAACATTCTCAGCCCCTGCTTCAAGCGCCGCTTCGAACATGCTATCTGCGTCTGTGACATCTGCTTCGAACAAGATCTCGCCAACCTTATCAAACATAAAGCTAACAGAGCCTGTCTCGCCCAATGAGCCATTATATTTGCTAAAGGCCGCACGCACCTCAGAGGCTGTACGGTTGCGGTTATCTGTCATTGTCTCAACAATCAGCGCGGTACCGCCCGGGCCATAGCCCTCATAGCGAATCTCTTCATATTGCACATCATCGCCACCTTCGACTTTTTTGATAACGCGCTCAATATTATCTTTTGGCATATTCGCCGCACGGCACGCGGCAAGCGCGGTGCGCAAACGCGGGTTTGATTCAGGATCAGGCCCCCCTCTAACAGCGACAGCCAACTCTTTACCAAGACGCGAGAACACCTTAGCGCGCTTTTTATCTTGGGCGCCTTTGCGATGTTGAATATTTTTGAATTTACTATGGCCTGCCATTTTTTTAATCCGAGTTTTATGAATGCGTTGAAAAATGCTCCTCTACTCATAGCAAAGAGCGCAAATAAGGGGCAAGTAATTTCAGCTATGTCGCCGCTAGAACCCCGCCAGAACGATACGGCATAGCTGATAGCGCAAGACCTGTTGCCTCATCTGTCTCAACCAAGAGCCCTGAGAGCGTTGGCTCGCCCGTGGCAACAGATAGACGGCCTGATTTGCGTCCAGTAAAGCGGCTAATCGCGATATCAGGGTCCATCCCAATGACCGAAATATAATCACCGCACATGCCAGCATCAGTCTGAAAGGCCGTGCCTTGCGGCAAAACACGGTGATCAGCTGTTGGAATATGCGTATGGGTGCCAACAACACAAGACACTTTGCCATCACAATAAAAGCCGGTCGCCACCTTCTCAGATGTCGCCTCACCATGCACATCAACCAAGATAAAATCAGCCTCATGACCAAGGCGCATCGCCGCAATCTCTTTATCGAGCGCCTCAAACATATTGCCATTTTCGGCCATGAATAAATTGCACATCACATTAATCACCCCAAGGCGCTTACCAGAGGCAAGGGTATGGATAACCGCCCCTTTGCCAGGGAATTCGCGGGCCATATTGGCAGGGCGCAACAAACGCGGCTGTTTTTGAATATAAGGAGAAATCTCTGCCTTATCCCAGACATGATTGCCCGTGGTCAGCACATCGGCACCAGCGGCGAATAAATCATCACAAATCGCCGGGGTGATACCAAAACCACCTGCCGCATTTTCACAATTCACAATGATCGCATCAAGGCTATGTTTGGCGCGGATATCTGGCAATTGCGCTATCACCGCATTACGGGCTGACCGCCCCACAATATCACCTAGAAATAAAACTCTCATCAATTGTCACTTTCTTACATAATGGGGGGCTGTATCAGCTAGCTAAGCGCAAACTTGTTGGCGTACATATTGCCGATAGCACCTTATCATAGGGGCCTGTTGGCACATGCTCAACTTCACTTTCGTCAAACGCAATGCCAACCACATGCGCCTTGTGACCTGCTTTTTCCAGCGCGTCTAGCGTGCGATCATAAAAGCCGCCCCCATAGCCAAGACGCCAGCATTGCGCATCAAAGGCAAGCAAGGGCGCAAGGATCAAATCTGGCATCACAACAGGGCTAGACCCATCAGGCTCTTTGGTATGATAGGGGCCATCAGCAAGGGGCGTGCCTATCTGCCATTCATGAAAGACCAGCGGCTTGCCTTCTATCGGCGTTACCGGCAGGCATGTTGCCGCGCCATCATCCGCTAATTTGGCCAATAAAGGCACGGGGTCAATCTCGGTGCGAATAGGCCAATAGGCGGCAACCATCAAAGGCGCATAGATACGTGTTAACTCATGATGGAATGCGGCGAGGCGCGCGGGCGCATCTGGCATGGCATCAAACGCTTTTTTGCGTGTTGCCGCCGCCTGTTTGCGCAGCTGTTTTTTATCATCATCAATGGTCATGACTACGATTATCTATCAGACTTGCCTATCAGCTGCCTATTATGTGCGCCTCATTTGCCCCTGATTGATAGGGGCGCGTGAGAGATTAGCGGTAAAGATGGCCGGAACAGCCGTCGGTGTGATTCATCCTCTGTGACCTGTAGAACAGGTGGGTGCCGCAATAATCAGACCACAGCCTAATCAGAGGCAGCTCCCGACAGAAGATTATGGTCCCAGGGATTGAAAGACCTAACGCACTGTCTAGCCAAATTTACCTAATATAAACGCTTAATATAATAAACCGCCGCTTTGCCTTCATTTTGGCGGTTTGTTGAACTCTGGCCCCTATTTAGGCTGATTTCAACGATGCGGCAAGCTTCGATATCGTATTTGCTAGCTTTTCTAATTGGTCTATCTGCGCATCATCGACCATTTCACCCAAAGGCGCGCTCTCCACGGGCGCTGCACCAGCTGTGCCATTTGTGCCACCTGCCACCTTTTCAGCGAGTAAGATAGAGGCCATAACCAATAGGCGCGCATCACCTATCTGACCAACAGAGCTTGCCA
The DNA here is from genome assembly GCA_002299005.1 of Alphaproteobacteria bacterium UBA685. Classification (GTDB taxonomy): domain Bacteria; phylum Pseudomonadota; class Alphaproteobacteria; order Puniceispirillales; family Puniceispirillaceae; genus UBA685. The sequence goes on from DBMZ01000059.1 coordinate 34,802, forward strand.
GCGATGAGACCATCTCATCAACCATCTGCCCATAGGATTCGATCTCTGCCTCTTGGCCCTTATCACAACCAAGCTGGTAAGGCTGGCCATTAATGCGAATTGTTACAATTGACCCACTCATCACATTTGCCTTCTTGATTTTGCGTCTCATCTTGCATGGCCTGCAATAAGCTCATCGCTTCGTGCAATTCAGATTTCATCGCGCGTAAATCCTCATCAGCGATCCCAGATGCCCCATTTGCTGTCT
>DBMZ01000120.1 GCA_002299005.1 Alphaproteobacteria bacterium UBA685
GATGAGCGTGCCGCCCATCTAAGCCATATTGCGAGCCATTTGAACGAAGATGCCGCCGATGTGGATATGCGCACAAGGCTCTTCACAAGAGAACATGGCAAGACATTGTTTGAGACAGGCATTGAAATTAACAGGCTAGCTGATCGCTTTGGTCAGGTTGCTGGTTTTGCCGAAGCCCTCAAGGAAGAAGACGCCATTAAGGGCAAGCAATTTGATACGATTGTGACCCGCCAATCGCGCGGTGTTGTGACGTTGATTGTGCCATGGAATTGGCCGCTGGCTATTCTAGGCTCAAAATTACCGCAAGCCTTATTGGCGGGTAATACGGTTGTGATTAAATTATCAGAACAAGCCACCCTCGCCCCTGCGCTTACCATCATGAAGATTGCTGGCATGTTGCCAAAGGGCGTTATCAACCTCATCACAGGTGATGGCACAATCATTGGCGACAGGCTCGTTGGTCATCCAAAGGTGCGCCATGTGAATTTCACAGGCTCTATTCCCATTGGCCGTCATGTGATGGCAACTGCCTCGCAAGCTTTGACGCCTGTCACATTGGAATTAGGCGGTAATGATGCCGGTATCTTGCTTGATGATGTCAGCCTTGATGAAGGCTTTTTCAAGAAGCTTTATATCAGTGCGTTTCTCTCATCAGGCCAGATTTGCATGGCCCTAAAGCGCCTTTATGTAGACCGTAAAATCTTTGATGAAGTCGTAGATGGCCTGTCTGCCGTGCTTAACAACCAAGTTATTGGTGATGGCCTCATTGAGGGCGTCACGATGGGCCCTCTTAACAACGTCAAACAGCAAAAAATCGTCTCAGACATGACGGATGAGGCAACAGCCAAAGGCGCTGATGTGCGCTTCTTTGGCAAGGTGCATGATGAGGCACAATTCGAGAAGGGCTATTTCTTGCGTCCCTCATTAGTCGTCAATGCCGCGCCAGATTTGTCTGTTGTGCGTGATGAGCAATTTGGCCCGACACTGCCTGTGGTGGCGTTTGATAGCGAAGAAGAAGCCACCCATCTTGCCAATGATAGTGACTATGGCCTCAGCTCATCTGTCTGGTCACAAGACACAGAGCGCGCCATGCAACTTGCCCGAAAGCTAGAGGCAGGCTTTACCAATATCAATGGTCACGGCCCAACAGCTATGGATGGGCTATCACCGTTTGGTGGTGTGAAAAACTCTGGCATTGGCAGAAATTTTGGCCTAGAGGGCATTAAGCAGTTCCAAGATGTCCACTCCATTTCAGCGCCTGTCGGTGCGTTGCTTGACTAGTTCCCCTTTATAAAAGGGGCCTTGTCTTGCAAGGATAATAGATAATGAGCCCGAAACAAATTAGAGCCCTTGATAGAGGCCTGATGGTTATTGAAGCCCTCTCTCATGGGGGTTCATTATCGCTTGCCCAATTGCGCGAAAAGACAGCGCTTGATAATGCGACCCTATTGCGCATTATCGCAACCCTCATCGAACGTGGTTGGGTGCGCCAATTACTGGTCGAAAAGAAATATGAATTAACGCATTCCCTCGGCAAGATATTAGGCGCCCAGTCACGCGCCCACCCGATCGCCGAATTAGCGACACCTATTTTACTGAAATTAAAAGAAAACCCACTTGGCTTGCCCTCTGATCTCTGTGCGATTATCGGCGATGGCCTTTTTGAGGTCGTGGAAAGCACAAGGTCGCGGGGCCCGATGGCACAACAGCGCACAGGTCTCGGCCTTCGGCCCTCGCTCTTCCGCTCAGCCCATGGCCGCACCATCATCACCTCACTATCAGCAGAAAAGCGCGCGCGCCACATAGACGCCTTTTTAAACCGCGCACGAAAAGAGGATATTGCTTGGCATAAAACAGGTCTCATTACGGCAGAAATTAACAAAGCCAAAGCAGATGGGTATGCCCTGCGTGAAGCCGAATATTGGGAGCCTCCCTTTGATGAGACACCAGAGGTGGGGGCTGTGGCTGTGAGTATCAAGAATAAAACAGGCATCTATGGGTCGGTTAGCTTGATATGGCTAGAGGACCAATTCACAATAGATGATTTGAAAAAAGCAGGGCTGGTTGACCAGCTAAAAAGCGCGGCAGATACAATCGCTCAAGCGCTTTTGGATAATAAGATTAAGGCACCTGATTAAGAAATAAAATCGCCTTGAGCGGGGAATATGCGCCGACCAAACAGCCGGCGCATAAAAGATACTTAGTTCAATACACCAACTTCACGATAATAACGTGCCGCACCAGGGTGCAGTGTCAGGCCACCGATATTCTTCGGCGCATAGTCAACACTCAACTCTTTTGCCCATGGCGCATCTGATGTGATATCGCCGACATTATCCCAGAATGTCTTTGTGACATTATAGACAAGCTCTTCGCTCAAATCAGAGTTGATAAGAATACCAACCGGCACGTTCATTGACATCACAGGGCCAGTGTTCTTCTGACCGGCATAGCTGCCAGCTGGGATTTCATCAAGATAGCGGAATTTGCCCAAGAATTTAGTCACAGCTTCGCCTTCATAGCTTTCAGGGCCGATGAAACGCACATCTTCTGTTTCTGTAAACTGGATGAACTGACCACATGGATCGATACAGCCATTGACATAGACATCAATCTTGCCATCTAGGAATGCCTGATAGCCTGTCTGCCAGTTTGCCTTAATCGCTTCGTAATCTTCGCCAACTTCAAGACCTGTTGTCGCTTTGATCCAGCCACGTGCCGCGTTATAAGCGCCGCCACCTTGTGGGCCAAGGAACACTGATGCGCCTTCAATATCGTCAAGCACGTTGATATCGCTATCCGCACGCACGGCAAAGTGATACTGGCCATAAGGGTAGAGCATCAATAGCTGTACCTTCTTGGCAAGCTCAGGTGCTTCTGCTTCTTTGGCATACATTGCCTTGCCTGTTGACATCAAGAAGTGAACGACCTGGTTACCCATTGACATATCAAGGTTGCCACGGCCGACTTCCATCATATGCAATGTTGCAGCACCGCCGCCAGCGACTTCAATCTCTACACCATCAAGGTTGTTAGTGACCACATTGGCAAAAGTAGACATTGTGATAGCCGCACTTAGGTTTGGTGCGATTGTTGCCATTTTCAACTTCACATCTTCTGCCATTGCCGCTGTGGACAACAACAAAGATGCTGTTAAGGCTAAAGTAAATTTACGCATTATTTCCTCCCAATAGATTGCGTTTTATCTTAACAGCGTCACCCGCTTGCTTGTTGCTTATTCAAAACAAGTCGGTGTGCCATAATCAGGACAACTCCAAAAATAAGAGCTGTGCCAGAAATTGTTAAAGAAGGGAACAGGACCAAGATGCCTGTAACACTTCTTAAAATACGTTCAACCAAGGTTAAACGATACTTTTCCATACCTGTTAGCGCAGAGGTCAAAAGCCACATAGCCATCACAAAGGCGATGACAATCCAGCCGAGATCTCCCCAGCTAACGGTTGAAATATCAATCATCGCGTTACTCTTTGGTAACTCCTCCCCAAACCATACAAACAAAGTTTGCAGCTTGTAAATCACCGCCGGGTGATAGACAAAGATGAACGGGATGATAAAGCCTGCCAATGATAGGCGCGCCGCTTGAAAGCCTGTTTGCAAGGGCGGTGCGCCTGCGATAGGGGCGGCGGCAAAGGCGGCCAAAGCCACAGGCGGCGTCACAGTCGAGATAACCGCGAAGAACACCACAAATAAATGCAATGTCAAAGGCGCTACGCCCACCGTATCAATGCCTGATGACAAAGCGATCACGATGATAAAGTAAGTCGCACCAGGTGGCAGACCCATGCCCAAAATAATTGAGCCAAGCGCCACAACGACCAATGTTAGGAATAATGGCCCTTCTGATAATTGCGCCAATAACAGTGATAAGCGACCAGAGAAGCCTGAGACTTGGATAAGCCCCACAATCAGACCGATAGCCGCCACAATCACAATAATGCTTGCCGCCATACGCCCGCCAGCTGTCAGCGCCCCAAGCACCTTCTTGCTATCCCTAAATTCGGGGAAGAGTACGAGTGATGAGATAAGTGCCGCAACGAAGCCATAAAAGCCAGCCTTCAACACCGATGGCTGGGCAAATAGGAAATAGCTGAGCACCGAAATTGGGATGATGAAGACCAAACATTGCACCAATTCATGGCGTGTAAGAGACGGTCTTTTATCCTTTGGCAGAGGGCCAATGCCTTGCTTGCGTGCTTCGAAATAGACCGTCATGAATGTGCCAAAATAATAGAACACAGCCGGGATAATGGCCGCCACAACAATATAGCGATATTCAAGGCCAATCTGCCCTGCTACGAAGAAAGCAACCACGCCCATCACAGGGGGCATAATCTGGCCACCTGTCGATGCGGCGGCTTCGACGGCGGCGGCAAAAGATGGCTTGAAACCAGACTTTTTAATCACAGGAATTGTCATCACACCCGTGGAGACCACATTCGATATGGCCGCCCCTGAGAGCGTGCCGAAAAGCGCTGATGAGGCAACCGCCGCATGCGCCGCGCCGCCTGTGAGACCGCCTGTTAGACGATTGGCTATCTTCATCAAAAGAGCGCCCGCACCAGAGGCTGTTAGGACAGAGCCGAAGATGATGAAAATCAGCACATTGCCAGAGACAACCTGCAATGGCTGGCCAAAGATACCGCCTGTTTGTGACCAGAAATTCAGCACCATAGAGCGCATTGATTGCGGCAATGTACTCTCAGAGCCAGAAAAGATCCCGACCCATTCAGGCAAATAGCCGCGGATAAAAAAATAGACAATCCAGAACAGGCAAAAGAACACGATGAAGGCACCAAATAAATGCCATGTTAGATAGAGCGTTATCGCTGTGATAATCGCAAAACAGACATAATCAAGCAATCCGGCTGAAGGCAATATCCCGCCATCTGTCGCAAATAGATTTGATATCCAGATGACCAACAATATGGTTGTGACAGCTGATATGACGCCGTTCTTTAACGAAGAGCGATGCAAATTAAGCGAGGTCGCAAGGAAGCCTAATAACAGCGGCAGGCCTAAAATCATGCCGGTGGGCAATAACACCCCTTGCTCAAAAGACCGATAGGCCGCGCCAAGCCAATGGGTTTTCAGCAACACACGCTTATCACGGCGTGACAACTCTTCCCATTCAGGGCTTGTGGTCTCGATGAACCATTTCACAAGCTCGCCAATGGGCCCTGATGAGGCATAAATCAGCACAACAAATGCCA
>DBMZ01000014.1 GCA_002299005.1 Alphaproteobacteria bacterium UBA685
ACCTCTATCACAGCTGAGATTATGGAAATCGCTTTGGCACAAGCCAAAGATGGTCGTTTGCATATCCTAGATGAGATGAGCAAAGCCCTGACATCAGCCAGAGATGCTTTGGCTGATTCAGCACCAAAGATCACAACGATTAATATCCCAGTGGATAAAATCCGCGATATTATCGGCCCGGGTGGTAAAATCATCCGTGAAATCTGTGAAGAAACAGGCGCGAAGATTGATATTGAAGATGATGGCACCGTTAAAATCGCCGCTGTCTCAACCGAATCATCTGAAGCGGCTTATAACCGTATCCGTTCAATCGTAGCTGAGCCTGAATTGGGCGTCATCTATGATGGTAAGGTTGTGAAGACCGTTGATTTCGGTGCGTTTGTGAACTTCCTAGGCCCGAAAGATGGTCTGGTGCATATCTCTGAAATGCAAGAAGGTCGTGTCGAGAAGACAACAGATGTCTGTAATGAAGGCGATATCGTGAAAGTCAAAGTCATCGGCTTTGATGATAGAGGCAAAGTAAAGCTATCTATGAAGCGTGTTAACCAAGAAACAGGCGCTGATCTAGAGGCGGCCAAAGACGCTGAATAAGCGGCTAGCTTAAAACACTATCGATAAAAAACCCCCTGCCGGAGTTATCTGGCAGGGGGTTTTGTTTTTTTAACTATGAAAACCACCGCTTCATTCGGCGCGTTAGCCAGCAGGTTAGTCTGACGGCTCTTTGGCCACACCAATATGGTGAAAGCCGCCATCGCAATAATGAATCTCGCCTGTGACGCCCGATGATAGGTCTGATAGCAAATACAACGCTGAGCGCCCAACCTCATCAATATCAGGGTTGCGGCCAAGCGGGGCGTTTTCCTCTGAATGACGGAAGATATGACGCGCGCCTGTGATGGCCGCCCCTGAGAGGGTGCGCATTGGGCCGGCTGACAGGCCGTTGACGCGGATATTCTGGCCGCCTAGATCAACCGCCAAATAACGCACAGATGATTCAAGGCCTGCCTTGGCCACACCCATCACATTATAATTTGGCGTAATACGCACACCGCCCAAATAAGACAGCGTCAATAGCGCGCCGCCATTTGGCATCATCGTTTGCGCCTCGCGTGCGACATCCGTGAAGGAATAGCAAGAGATGCGCATGGTCTGGGCAAAATTATCACGGCTTGTGTTCAGATATTGGCCTTTCAGCTCTGATTTATCTGAAAAGGCAATGCCATGAACGACGAAATCAACGCTGTCCCATGTCTCGCGCAATTGGGCAAAACAATCAGAGACACCTGTGTCGGTTGAGGCATCACATTCAAACAGCCTTGAAGAGCCTGTTTGTTCAGCCAAGGCCGCAACACGGCTTTTTAGCCCCTCACCTTGATAGCTATAGGCAATCTCTGCCCCTGCTTCGGCGGCGGCTTTGGCGATACCCCATGCGGCGGAACGTTCATTCGCCACACCCATGATAAGGCCTCTTTTACCTGATAATAATCCCATCATTTGCCCCTATTTTTCGCCCTGATCATTCATCGTTCGGTTAACCATTATATTTGGCAAGGGCAAGACACGCATTTGTGCCACCAAAGCCAAAGCTGTTTGAAAGTGCCAGCTGGATATCTTGGTTATCAAGACGGCTTGTTGGGATATGAATATTCCCAATCGCTTCATCAGGTGTCTCGATATTGGCAGAGCCTGCGATGAAATTATCCTTCATCATAAGCAAAGTATAAATCGCTTCTTGCACGCCTGTTGCGCCCAATGAATGGCCTGTTAGAGACTTGGTTGACGTGACGATTGGTAAATCTTGCTTGTCAGTAAAGACGGCGCGGACGGCCTCAAGCTCTTTCATATCGCCAACAGGTGTTGAGGTGCCATGCGCGTTGATATAATTGATAGGCCCGCCAAGGCCGTTGCCATCAAAGCCTGCCAATGCCAAATCCATACAACGCACCGCGCCTTCACCAGAAGGGGCGACCATGTCATGGCCGTCTGAGTTGGCGCCATAGCCGACGATTTCAGCATAGATCTTTGCGCCTCTGGCTTTGGCATGTTCATAATCTTCAAGCACCAGCATACCGCCGCCACCTGCGATAACAAAGCCATCACGGTCTGCATCATAGGCGCGTGAGGCTTTGGTCGGGTCATCATTAAAGTTAGATGACATCGCGCCCATCGCATCAAACAGCACAGATAGCGTCCAATGTAATTCTTCGCCGCCACCAGCAAAGACAATATCTTGCATGCCATAACGAATGGCATCAGCACCAGCTGAGATACAATGCGCTGAGGTTGAACAGGCAGATGAGATTGAATAATTCACGCCTTTGATCTTAAAGAAAGTCGCAATACAGGCTGAGACGGTTGAAGACATACAGCGTGGCACCATATAGGGGCCAACACGCTTTGGGCTCTTCTCGCGCGTGGTATCAAAGGCCTGCAACATATTGGCGGTTGATGGGCCGCCTGAACCGGCGATAAGGCCTGTGCGCGGGTTTGAGACATCTGATTCCTCTAGGCCTGAATCAGCCACCGCTTGTTCCATCGCCAAGACTGCATAGGCAGCCCCCTCACCCATGAAGCGCAATTGCTTGCGATCGACATGGTCGGCGACATCCATCTTCACACTGCCTTTGACCTGAGAGCGGAAACCTAGCTCTGTATAATCAGGGGCGGCAACAATGCCTGAACGGCCTGTTTTGAGTGACTGCGTTACCTCTTCAGCGTTATTGCCGATTGAAGAGACAATCCCTAGGCCTGTAATTACAACACGTCTCATAATGGATTAAGCTCCTTCTGCGCCAAATAGGCCAACGCGAATATCATTCGCTTCAAATACAACTTCGCCATCACATAAAACACGGCCATCTGCGATACCCATAACAAGGCGGCGCATGATAACACGCTTCATATCAAGCTCGAACGTCACGGTCTTAGCGGTCGGCAAAATCTGGCCAGTGAATTTCACTTCACCAACAGATAGCGCGCGCCCACGGCCCTTGCCGCCAGCCCAGCCAAGATAAAAACCAACCAGCTGCCAAAGCGCATCCATGCCAAGACAGCCAGGCATCACAGGATCGCCTTCGAAATGGCAAGGGAAAAACCATAAATCTGGATGAATATCAAATTCAGCGCGAATATGGCCCTTATCACTTGCCCCGCCTGTATCGGCGATAGAGGTGATACGATCACACATCAGCATCGGCGGCAGTGGCAATTGCGGGTTGCCCTTGCCAAACATCTCTCCTTTGGCACAGGAAATCAGATCATCATAGCTGTAAGAAGATTGTGGAGTATGTGACATAATAAACAGACCTTTTCGATTTTATGCAGGTAGTGGTTATTCGGTGTTAATTTAAGGTTTCAGTATCAAGCACGCCCCAAATATCATCGCGGCGCACAAAGGCGCGCAAATCATCAGATGCCACACGGCACCAGAGCGGCTCACAAATTTGTAATTCTAGTAATACGCCCTTATCAGCGACGGCTAGGACGGGGCTTGTCTCGTCTGGCTTGCGGTGCAATTTGGTCAGGCGCGATTGTATCAACGCATAACGCTTTAATGTGACAAGCTGTGAATGGACCCAGCCTGTGGTGCCTTCATGGTCAATGACCTTGCGCCACACATCAAATTCCGCGATCACCTTCATAGGCAGGTTTTTTTGCTTATAGACCCATGAGAGCGCATATTCGCGCCCCGGCCCCACGCGCATATTCACCGTATCAGATTTGAGCGTCACAAAACGCGGCACTGGCAGGCCTGAGCCTTGGACAACGAGTTTGGCTTCTTGGGCTTGTGCGGGATGAAGAGGTGCCATCATCATGAACGCACCAATGCTAAGGGCGATGATAAGGCCCATATGATAAAGGCCCAAATGATAAAGGCCCAGGTGATAAAAACCGGAACGCATAGAGCCTTTGAGCCTATTACATGTCCGTGAAGCATTTATTTTCATAGAATACTTAATCTTCATAGCGTTAAAATAATCTCATCCGCACAAAGCCAGAGCTGTCAAATCATACACATGTTTCTAGCACAAAGAATAGCATTTCGTCTCGGTTTGACGCTAGGCAAATCACAAAATAATGATAATATTATTCACGTGCTTTTGTTTTTTTCGTATAAGTTATCATAGCGTGCATTCATAAAGGTGATGTAACACACATGAAACCAACGATTATTCTTACCCGTCAATTGCCTGACTCTGTTGAAACCAGAATGCGTGAATTATTCAATGCGCGGTTAAATGAAACAGATGAAGCGATGAGCCGTGAGGCTTTGATGGAAGCGGTAAAAATGGCTGATGTGCTTGTGCCGACTGTCACAGATGCGATTGATGCTGAGATTATCGCGGCCGCTGGCCCGAACCTTAAGCTGATTGCCTCTTTTGGTGTCGGGGTCGATCATATTGATTTGCAAGCCGCCCATGCCAAGGGGATTACGGTCACAAACACACCGGGCGTTTTGACAGAAGATACAGCCGATGTGGTGATGAGCCTGATTTTGGCCGTGCCGCGCCGTATTGCCGAAGGTGATGTCAGGGCGCGTTCTGGTCAATGGAAAGGCTGGTCTCCGACAGGGATGCTTGGCCGGCGCATTAATGGCAAGCGTCTTGGTATTGTCGGTATGGGCAATATTGGTGAGGCGGTCGCTCGTCGTGCGCGCGGTTTTGGGATGTCTATCCATTATCACAACCGCAAGCCTGTTCATCCCCAGCTTGAAGAAGAGCTAGAGGCGACTTATTGGGATTCGCTTGATCAGATGCTTGGGCGTATGGATATTGTCTCGGTGAATTGTCCTTCGACACCAGCGACGCATAATTTACTCTCGCGTGAGCGGCTATCTTTGATGCAACCGCATGCCTATTTGGTCAATTGCTCGCGCGGTGATGTGGTGGACGAAGAGGCGCTGATTGATATGCTTGCGAATAATGGGATCGCAGGTGCAGGCCTTGATGTCTATCGTGATGAGCCTGAAATCCCTGCCAAATTACGCGCCTTAAAGAACACGGTTTTATTGCCGCATATTGGCTCTGCGACCATGGAAGGGCGCCAAGATATGGGCCAGAAGGTCATCATCAATATTCAAACATTTATCGATGGTCATACACCGCCTGACCGTGTTGTTCAGGCCATGTTATAAGATGATGTTATAGCGCGATAATGTGATTTATAAATCAGCACAAGCGGGGCAATTTTTGTCCCGCTTTGTTTTGATGATATCACTATGCGCCCCCAGCCCATCAAACAGCATCAGCCGCCCTGCAAGCGAGGTGCCAATACTGCCAGCTTTGGTGACAAGCTTTATCGCTTCAAGCACAGCAAGCGATCCCATTACCATCGTCACAGGCCCCGCAATACCAACGGTGGCACAATTTGCCACAGGCGCGATAGACGAGGTTTGCGGGAAAAGACATTCATAACAGCCGGCGCGCTCATCGCCGTCTAGGGGTGCGGAGAAGACCGCTAGCTGGCCTTCAAAGCGGATGGCTGAGACAAAAATCAGCGGCTTATCATGGGCAAGCGCCGTGCGGTTCGCAAGATAGCGTGTCGGCGCATTATCGCTGGCATCAATGATGATATCATGGCCTGCCATCACCTCATCTGCGATGGTCTCATCAAAATAGCTGGTGCGTGCCTTAACCGAAATAAGGGGGTTTTGCGCGGCCGCATGCCGGGCGGCAATCTCGGCCTTTGGCTGGGCGATATCATCGGGGGTGAAGAGGAATTGACGGTTCAGATTCGTGCCTTCAATCACATCATCATCTATCAGCGTGATATGGCCAAAGCCGGCATTTGTTGCCGCCATCAGCGCAGGGTTGCCAAGACCGCCCGCACCAATGATAGCAAGGCGCGTGGCCTTTAGCGCATCTTGGCCCTCATCACTAATTTCTGGCAAGATAAGCTGGCGCGCATAGCGGGTGATTTCCGCATCATTAAGCGTGCCTGTCTTATCTGTTTTATCTGTCATGTGCTTGTGCCTGTTGAGCCAAAGCCGCCACTACCTCTAGCGGTCTCATCAAGCGCTTGTGTTTTCACAAAAACGGCCGTTGTCAGCGTTGCGATCACCATCTGGGCAATGCGCATGCCATGGGTGATCTCAATCGCCTCTTTGCCATGATTTATCAGCGCGACTTTGATCTCGCCGCGATAGTCGCTATCAATGGTGCCGGGGCTGTTGAGGATGGTGACGCCATGTTTAAAGGCAAGGCCTGAGCGTGGTCTAATCTGTGCTTCAAAACCTTTTGGTAGCGCGATGCAAAGGCCGGTTGGGATGGCGGCAAAATCGCCTGCTTCGATAATTATGGGGGCGCTTGTGGCCGCGCTGATATCCATGCCTGCCGCGCCGTCTGATTGGAGGGCTGGCAGAGGCAAATCCTTGGCATGGGGCATTTGTATCACAGGGATATTTATGACAGGGATTTCTATCGCGCTTGGTTGGCTCATATTCTCACCCCTTTTTTAAGCGTTGGTTTCAAAATGCTCAGCAATCTCTTGGACAAGCCTCTCGGCAAGCGCTTGCTTGCTAGCAGGCGGCCAGCTCGTCTCCTCGCCCTCTCTTATGAGGGTTAGCTGATTATCATCTGCGCCAAAGACAGGGGCCTGCTTGCTGATATGGTTGGCCATCATCCAATCACACCCTTTTCGCGCGCGTTTGGCAATAGCGGCCGGGATAAGATTATCCGTTTCAGCCGCAAAGCCTATGACAAGGGCAGGGCGTCTATCGCTATGAGACAAGCTCTTGAGGATATCAGGATTTTCAGCCAATTCTAGGGCAGGCGGCTCGCCAGTCGTGGTCTTCTTTATCTTTTGATGGCTGGCACCGACGACGTGCCAGTCAGCCACGGCGGCGGTGCAAATCGCGACATCCGCGTCAAGCGCTTGATGGGCGGCTTGGTGCATTTGCGCGGCCGTTAGCACAGGGATAAGGGTCACATTCTGCGGCCGCGCAAGCTCTGTTGGGCCGCTGATAAGGGTGACCTTGGCACCAGCATTGGCACAGGCCGTTGCGATCGCATAGCCTTGCTTGCCTGAGGAGCTGTTAGAGATATAGCGCACACCGTCAATTGGCTCTCTGGTCGGGCCGGCGGTAATCAGGATATGCTTATCATGAAGCGGGCGGCTCTCGGCTGGCAAGGTGCCAAGGGGCGGCAGGCTTTGGATGATGTGCGGGACAGCGGCAAAGCGGCCCTCGCCAATCTCGCCGCATGCGGTATCGCCGCTCTCAGGGCCAATTTGCACAGCCCCGCGATAGCGCAATTTCGCGCAATTTTCCTGTGTCGCTGGATGTGCCCACATGACAGGGTTCATCGCTGGCGCAAAATATAAAGGCGCGTCTGAGGCAAGGCACAAGGTGGTGGCCAAATCATCCGCAAGGCCTGTCGCAATTTTGGCAATGAAATTACCTGTCGCAGGCGCCACCAGCACAAGGTCAGCCTCTCTTGCAAGGCGGATATGGCCCATCTCTTGCTCATCTGTGAGAGAGAATAGTTCGGTATAGGTCTTCTCTGCGGTGAGGGCTGAAAGTGATAGAGGCGTGATAAATTCTTGCGCTGATTTGGTCATCACACCGCGCACATGATAGCCCGCATCCATCAGACGCCTTGCTAGCTCAAGTGACTTATAGGCCGCAATGCCGCCTGTGATAATCAAAAGACAAATCGGCTTGGTGCCACCTGCCCTTGTGTCGAGCGGGATAAAACACGCATTTGCCTCATCCCACCGCATGCCATACGCACCGCAAGCGTGGCGCAAAAGCGCGTGCTTGGTGGCAGGCATATCACCGCGCTTGGCATAGTTTGATAAGGCAGACGCCCCCACGCCTAAGCACTCGGCAAGCGCCTTGCGACCGCCTAAAAGCGTGGCTGATTGTGTTAAATAATGCTCAAAATCCATAATGTGAATTATATTTCACAAAATAAAAGAGGTCTAGCGGTATTTTTCGCATTATTCGTGAAAATATTGTGAAATTAATTATCTATTGTGAAAAATTATGAAAGAGCGCCCATAAAATCGCCACCAAAGCGGCCCCTGTGAGGGCGTCTTTAAGCGATGATTTACGCTTTTCGGGCTGTTTTGGTGTGGCCTCTTCGCCTTTTTCAAGCCTATCAAGAATGGTTGGCACAAGTTGGATAAAGCGCATGGCTTGGCCGCGCGCTTCTTTTAGTAAGCGTTCAGGGTTGGTTTGATTGGCGACCCATTTTGCCGCCAAGGGCTTTGATAGCTCCCACATATCGGCGGCGGGGTTAAGCTGGCGTGCGACGCCTTCTGCCATCACGATGGTCTTTTGCAGCAAATTAAATTGTGGCTGGACATGAATATCAAAGCGTTTTGATATCATCAAAATCTGCCCCATAATCTGGCCAAGTGAGACATCGCCTAGCATCTTGCCAAGCAGAGGTTCGACCACGGAGCGGATATTCTGGGAAAATAGATGAAGCGGCACATCATTGCCAATCATCCCCGCATCAGCGTGCAGACGCGCGACCTCATCATAATCACGATCTAAGATAGCGATCATCAAACGGCCCAAAAATAGCCTGTCTTGCGGGCCAAGATGCCCCATAATGCCAAAATCAATCGGCACCAATAGACCATCCCCATCAACAAAGACATTGCCGGGATGCATATCAGCGTGAAAATAGCCATCACGGAAGACTTGGTTAAAAAAGCTAGCGGCCGCGGCTTGGGTTAGCTTTTCAATATCATGGCCTTTGGCAATCAGCCCTGTCACATCATCAAGGCGCAACCCATCAACCCACTGTGTGACCAGCATATTATGCGAACATAGGCTAAGGTGCATTTGGGGTATGCGAATCCCCTCATCAGCGGCCAGATTTTCGGCCAGCCGGCCACCAGCGGCAGCTTCCATACGCAGATCAAGCTCAATCTCGCATAATTGTTCAAACTCGCGCACAGCTTCGATTAAGCGCAATCTGGCAAGGCCGGGGCTTGCTTTGGAGATTAAATGTGCCATGCCCATAAAGAAATCAGTGTCTTTTTGCATTTGGCGGGCAATGTTGGGGCGCAATAATTTGACCGCCACAATCTGCCCATCATGCAAGGTCGCTCTATGCACCTGCGCGATTGATGCGGCCGCAACGGGCACCTCATCAAACTGCGCAAATATATCTTCGATGGGCGCATCAAGGGCTTGTTCAACTTGGGCTTTGGCACGGCGCGGTGAAAAAGGTGGCAGCCTGTCTTGCAACTCAGATAGGCCAAGGGCCAAATCAGGGCCGATGAGATCAGCTCTGGTTGATAAAGCTTGGCCGAATTTTATGAAGCCGGGGCCAAGGCGTTGCAAGGCATTACAAAGCGCGATGCCCGCATCTTTTTCGATTCGCCCAAATGTGATAATTTTATCAAGCAGCTTTAATGTGCGCCGAAGCCATAGGGGCAAGATGGTGATATTGGCAAAATGATGAAGCGCGCCCGCTCTGCCAAGGTGCCAGCCAATAATCGGCAAGCGATAGCATAGCTTTAAACGGAGCAAGGCGGCCTGTAGCATTAGTCCAATTTCCAGCCAGAATGTATGGCCGCAATGCCCCCTGATAGGTTGCGATAGCGCACTTGGGCAAAGCCTGCGCTGACCATCATATCTGAGAGCGCAAATTGGTCTGGGAATTTGCGGATTGATTCGACCAAATATTGATAGGAATCACCATCGCGTGCGACCAGCTGGCCCATCTTTGGCAATATCTTAAACGACCATTGATCATAGATTTTTGACAAAACAGGGTTCTCAACAGCTGAGAATTCAAGGCAACAAAAACGACCGCCCGGCTTTAGGACACGGTGAATTTCACGCAAAGCCACATCTCTGTTGGTGACATTGCGCAGACCAAAGGCGATGGTCGCACGGTCAACCGAATTATCGGCCAAAGGCAGGGCTTCGGCATTGCCAGCTATCCATTCAAGCCTGTCTTGATAGGGGCGCATGACCGACCGCTTCTGGCCAGCTTGCAGCATTTCTTCATTAATATCGACAATCTTCACAGACCCGCCGCCGCGCTTTAAAAAGCGCAAAGCCACATCACCTGTGCCACCTGCCAGGTCAAGCAGGGTCTGGTGCGGGCGCGGCGCAAGCCAATCCATCAGCGCATCTTTCCATAAGCGATGCACACCCATAGACATCAAGTCATTCATAATGTCGTAATTCTTGGCGACCGAATCAAAGACTTCCTTAACGCGTGATTCTTTCTCAGCGCGTGGCACGGATTGAAAGCCGAAATCAATCTCGTCTTGCTGATTCATATCCGCACCAAGCATTTGTTCCTCATGC
>DBMZ01000094.1 GCA_002299005.1 Alphaproteobacteria bacterium UBA685
CCGGCATCCTCTATGAGACCGTGATAGAATAGGGCGCCTGCATGCTTGCCTGCGCCATCAATGCCATCTGTATCGCAGGAAATGCCGCAAATATCGGGCAAGTTGCGGCGTGCCATCTCAAGCGCAAATTGCGCATTACGACCTCCGATACCTAAATCGTCCGTGCGGCCCTCTATCTTCACAGAGGCTTCGCCGCCGGAAATCAAGGCTGTGCCCATTGGCAAAGTGGCTAATTTTTCAACCATTATATCGGCAAGCATTTTTGTGTCTTCTTGAAAGCGGTCGCCCAAAATAACGGGCTGGTAGCCTGCTTTGCGCACAATCTTAGCGCTTGCTTCTAGGGCATGCTTCGCACTGGCTATGATCTGATAGTCATTTTGCGCGAGGCGTTCATCATCTGGAAACGGGCTCTCACTTGCCGGATTTTGCAATAATGTCATGATAGCGCTAGGCAGAGATAATTTATGTTTTTCAATAATATCAATAGCTTGTGTGACTGTGCTATCATCACCGCTCACAGGGCCAGAGGCAATCGCATCAGGCGCATCGCCAGGTACATCTGAGAGCGCGAAACACATCACTTTTGCCGGGCTGGCGGCAAGGGCAAGGCGTCCCCCTTTAATCGCTGATACATGTTTGCGAATGACATTCATCTCTTGGATGGAGATGCCGGAGGCAAGCAATATCTCGTTTAAGGCTTGTTTGTCCGCAAGGCTTACCGCGCCGCCGCCAAGTGACATAAGTGACGAGCCGCCGCCTGAAAGCAGCACGATCAGCAAATCATCAGCCCCAAGCGTGTTTGCAAGAGACAGGGCCGCTTTTGCCGCCGTCTCACTAGCATCATTTGGCACGGGATGAGCGCTTGCAATGATTTGGCAATTATCAGGCAGACTGCCTGCATCAATATCAACATTATCTGGCAGAATGACTAATGTGGAGAGCGCTGTGCCGCCATGCGCAAAATAGCCCTGTGCCATCGCGCCTGCCGCCTTGCCAATAGAGAGGATGTGTCGCTTTTTGCCTGAATTATCTGACATAATCTCGGCGGTGACATCAGCCATAAAACCAGCTGGCATAACGGCATGAAGACCAGAAGAAAACGCCGCCCTTAAGAGGTCTGTTGCATCACGATTGGTCACTATCTTACGCTCATTTCTTGCATTACATACTCTCTAGCCAGTCACAGATCTTGGCAAATTCAATATAGCTATTCAGGCCCATTGTCTGAATAAAGCGGCCCGAATAGGGTTTCGGTGGCATTAGCGGTAAAGGCAGGTCAGCCTCAGCCGTTCCGGTGGCATAATCTGCGAGAATCTGCCCCATCACATGCGCCATCGCAACGCCGCGTCCATTATAACCAAAACCAGCGATAATGCCATCCGCAACGGTGGCTAAACGCGGTAATTTATTATCTGTCAGAGCAATTTGCCCGCCCCATTGATAAGGCCAGTCAACGCCTCGTAATTGCGGGAAAGTTTTAAGCGCATCTCGTCTCAGCCATGCAAATCCTGCCAGCCTGCCATCAATACCGCGCTTACCAATGGAGCCATAGATAATACGGTTGCAAGGCTCGCGTCTGGCATAGATGATCATGCGCCGTGAATCAGAGATAGAATGACCATAGGGCAGAATGCTGTCGGCAAGGGCATCATCAAGGGGGTCAGTGGCGATTTGAATAGGGCAAACCGGGATGATTGCGCGCGTTAATGGGCGTTGCTCAGGCGCAGATTTGCGTGCGTTGAGGCCCGCATAGGCATTGGTTGCAAATATAATGAGACGGGCAGTGATAGCCCCCTTATCGGTGATAATTTGCCAGCCTTGCGCCAGTTTTTTGAGTGCGTGAAGCGGGCTGTTTTCATATAGACGCGCGCCGTTTCTTATCGCTGTATCTGCCAGACCTCTCGCCAGTTTCAGCGGATGAACAAGGCCGCCCGCTTGGGTCAAAAGCGCGCTGTCATAGCGGTGCGTGCCTGTGAGGGCTGATGTCTCACTTGAGCCTAACAGGGACATTTGCGCGCCATATTCGCCCCATTTTTGTGCTGAAGATATCGCCTTATTCTTGGCCGCTTCATTATGATGGGCTCTGATCCAGCCTGTTTGGCGTGCATCACAGTCAATCTGGTGGGTCTTGATTAAATCAAACAGATAATCGGCCGAATTGAGCGATAGGTGCGCAAACCGTTCGGCAAAAGGTGCCTTGAAGGCTGAAAACAGCGCCTCTGGTGTCGCTATTGGCAAGGCAGGGTTCACTTGCCCGCCATTACGCCCCGACGCGCCCCAGCCAACCTCATGCGCCTCAAGCAAGGCAACATCATATCCTTTAAGCGCAGATTGAAGGGCGGCATTTAAGCCGGTAAAGCCGCCGCCTATGATGACAATATCTGCCGAAGATGTGCCAGATAGCGGCGGGCAGGGGGCTCTATTGGGGGCCGTCTTGCGCCACAAGCTGTGTGTGATGTCCAGATGATGTGATCTCAAACGCCGCGCCCCCCTTTATCCTCATCAGATGTTAGGTGGCAAATACAGAGATTGCAAAGACTAGTTTGGGGCTAGTTTGGCGCGATTAATTCAGCCTTAGACCTGTTTTGGGGTCAAAATAAGAGACCTTGGCCATATTAAAGGTAAATGGCATCATTTCGCCCGCGCTTGCATGGGTCTCACCTTGGACACGTGCGACAACTTCCTTGCCACCAAGCCCCATGAGCACATAGGTATCCGCGCCCGCAGGCTCCACCACATTCACCAGACAATCAGAGACTTGTAAGCCTTTTCCTTTGCGCAATTGAGCATCACCAATATCTTCAGGACGAATGCCGACAATCACATCTTCAGGCAGATTCTGCGCTTTGTCATCTTTTAGGATAAGAGGCGCGGCATCATCTCGTTCAATCGTCAAGCTATAGCCCTTGCCGTTTTTCTTTGCTTTGGAGGGCACTAAATTCATCGCAGGTGAGCCCATAAAGTCAGCCACAAATAAATTAGCAGGGTGGGTGTATATCTCAGCCGGCGTGCCGATTTGTTGCACCACGCCGCCCTTCATCACGACAATCTTGGTCGCTAGTGTCATGGCTTCAATTTGGTCATGCGTCACATAGACCATCGACGCGTTTAGCTCTCGATGAAGCTTTTTGATTTCAGTGCGCATTTCCACGCGTAATTTTGCATCAAGATTTGAGAGAGGCTCATCAAATAGGAATAATTTTGGGTCTCTGACAAGTGCCCGGCCCATTGCCACGCGTTGTCTTTGCCCGCCTGATAATTGGCCGGGTCTGCGTGCCAAAAGAGGTTCAATTTGAAGTTGCTTTGCCACATAGGCAAGCTTCTCGTCCCTCTTGGCCTTCTCAACGCCTCTGACCTTCATTCCGAAGGTGATGTTTTTCGCAACCGACATTGTGGGATAAAGCGCATAGGATTGAAACACCATCGCAATATCACGGTCTTTGGGAGAGATATCGGTCATATCACGCCCCCCAATGGCAATAGAGCCAGAGGTGATGGGCTCAAGGCCAGCGATACAATTCAACAAGGTTGATTTGCCACAGCCAGACGGTCCGACAAGCACCAGAAAGTCACCATCTTCAATCGCAACATTCACATCTTTTAAGATTTTGAGACTGCCATAATTTTTATCAAGATTTTTGATTTCAAGAATGGGGTTATCAAGAATGGTAGCCATCGGATTAACCTTTCACTGAGCCGGCGGTGAGACCGCGAATGAAGTATTTACCAGCAAAGATGTAAACAAGCAGCGTTGGCAGGCCAGCGATAATCGCGGCGGCCATATCAACATTATAAGCTTTTACACCTGTTGTGGAATTGACGATATTATTGAGCGCAACGGTGACCGGCTGGGTGCCAGCTTGTGAGAAGGAGACGCCAAACAGGAAATCATTCCAAATCTGCGTAAATTGCCAAATCACTGTCACAACAATAATAGGAAGAGACAAGGGGAGAAAAATAGACCAAAAAATACGGAAGAAACCAGCACCATCAATCTTCGCAGCTTTCACAAGCTCTTGTGAAATTGACACATAGTAATTACGGAAAAATAACGTCGTAAAACCAATCCCATATATGACATGAACAAAAATCAGACCAGGTATCGTGCCAGCGATATTCAGCAAACCAAGCATCTTAGCCATCGGCAAAAGGACAACTTGGAAGGGAATAAAACAGCCAAACAACATTAAAGAGAAGATAATGTTTGCGCCTTTAAAACGCCACTGGGCGATGACATAGCCATTAAGTGCGCCGATCATCGTTGAAATCACCACGGCTGGCACAGCCAATTGAACCGAATTCCAGAAATAGGGCGATAGGCCTTCACATTTAATACCTGTACATGCGCCAGACCATGCAACGCGCCACGCTTCAAACGTCACATCACGCGGCAAGGCTATCAGCGAGCCAGTGCGTATTTCATCAAGGCTTTTCAAAGAGGTCGTTATCATCACAAATAGCGGCATTAAATAATAAAGCGCAAAGAGCAATAAAATCGCATAAAGGCCAAAACGAAGGGCGATTGTCTGCCACTGGCGCGATGAGGGCGCATAGGTGCTGTTATCCGTCATTTTTGGCTCTCAATTCTGAATAGAGATAGGGCACAACGATCGCAAAGACGACGGCCATCATGATCATGGCAGAAGAGGCCGCTTGACCGACATCACCGCGTGAAAAGGCCATTGTATACATATAGGTTGCAGGTAAATCTGTGGCATAGCCCGGCCCGCCACCGGTAAGGGCAATAACCAAATCAAAAGACTTAATGGCCAAATGCGCTAACACGATAAAGGCTGACATGAAAATAGGTGCCATAGAGGGCAGGATGATGGATGAGTAAATCCGGTAATTGGGAATGCCATCAACTTGCGCTGCTTTGATGATCTCGCTGTCTACAGACCGAAGACCAGCCAAAAACAATGCCATCACAAAGCCTGAGGCTTGCCAGACACCGGCAAGGGTGACGGCATAAATCGCCTTGTCAGGATTGATAAGCCAATCAAAGGTAAAGCTCTCAAACCCCCAACTTTGGATGGTCGCTTGCAGGCCAAGGCCAGGGTTTAAAATCCATTTCCAAGCTGTGCCCGTGACAATCAAAGACAGGGCCATCGGGTAGAGGTAAATAGTGCGAATGGCACCTTCTGTTCTGATTTTCTGATCAAGCAAGATAGCCAGCAATAGGCCTAAAATCATCGCGATGGTGATAAATAATCCACCAAAAACGAACATATTCTCAAAGGCGGTATCCCATCTTGGCGAGGCAAAAAGCCTGTCATATTGAATGGTGCCAACAAGGTCGTATTTGGGTAGTAATTTTGACTTTGTAAATGAGACCCAAGCCGTCCATGCGATAAAACCATAGACAAAAATAAGAATGCCAAAAAACGACGGGGCAAGAACGATTTTGGGTACTTGTTTTTCAAGCCAGCTAGTCATGTTTAATTCCTAAAATAATGCGCACATTCACAAATATGTATAGAGATTTGTGAATGTGCATTAAATGTAACCTACAGGCTATTTGCCACCGCAGCAGACAACATCTTTACAGCATCTGCTGAAGACATGTCTGAGTTGAAATGCGCTGTGACAACATCTGTGATAGCGCCAGCTTGGGCGCCGCGAAGTGCCATGCCATGTGCGTATGACGGCAGAAGTGAGCCACCATAGTTGCTAGCGGCCATATCTTGCGCAGATGTATGGGCACAAGGGTCAAAATCATCAAGCGC
>DBMZ01000093.1:0-1367 GCA_002299005.1 Alphaproteobacteria bacterium UBA685
AATGGCGCGATTCAACGGCGTAACCCGCTGGAATTTGTGACAGATAAATTGGCAGAACGTGATTTGCGTCACAAACAACATGGCGCGACACGCTATGTGGTTGAACCACAAATCAAAGAGGGCAAGGGTGGCTTGCGCGACCTTCATACGCTGTTTTGGATTGCCAAATTTGCCTATCGTTCTGCGGATATTATGGAGATTTTTGAAAAAGGCATTATCCGCATTTCTGAGGCGCGTTCCTTTGCCGCCTCGCAGCGGTTTTTATGGACTGTGCGCTGTTTTCTGCATCTGCGTTCAAAGCGCGGCGATGATATGCTTGCCTTTGATGCGCAGGTTGATATCGCGCCGCAAATGGGGTTTGTCTCAAAAGGCGGTATGCGCGATGTCGAACGATTTATGAAGCGCTATTATCTGGCGGCGCGTCATGTCGGTAATTTGACGCGTATTTTTTGTGCCGCGATTGAAGATGAATTTGATGCCAAAACAAGCCGCAGCCTCTCGCGCTTATTCCAAGATGGTCTGGCGCGTTTTAGCCTTGCGATCGCGCCCTTTACTTTGCGCAATGGCCGCCTTCATTTGCCGCCTGATATGATGTTTCACAAAGCCCCGTTGCGGCTGATTGAGATTTTTTGGTATGCGCAAAAATACAATCTTGATATCCACCCTGATAGCTTTAAACGCCTGACAAGAGGCACCAACCGCCTTAGTCACCAAGATTTATGGCAAGCTGATTTTCATAAGATATTTCTGGCAATTCTGGGCCATGAGACAAGTTGTGAGCGCGTCCTTCGTCTGATGAATGAATCAGGGTTCCTGTCGAAATATATGCCTGATTTTGGGCGCATTGTCGGGATGATGCAATTTGATATGTATCACAGCTATACGGTCGATGAGCATACGCTCAAAGCGGTGGGGATTATGCATGCGATTGAGCAAGGTGAGGTGGCTGATGAGGCACCTTTGGCGTGCGATCTGTTCTCTAAGATTAGCTCACGGCGCGCGCTTTATGTGGCGATTTTGCTTCATGATATTGCCAAAGGCAGGGGCGGCGATCATTCTATTCTAGGCGCTGAGGTCGCAGAAAGCCTATGCCCTGAATTAGGGCTTGATGAAGAAGAAACAGAGACTGTGTGCTGGCTTATAAGACAGCATCTTTTGATGAGTAAAATTGCCTTCCGCTATGATTTGCATGACCCCAAGACGATCATAGATTTTGTCGCAGATGTGCAATCACCAGAGCGTCTGAAGCTTTTGCTGATTTTGACGGTCGCAGATATCAGAGCCGTGGGGCCTGATATTTGGAATGGCTGGAAGGCAAGCTTGATGCGTGATCTGTATCGGCGTGCTGAGGCGGTTATTGGCGGCAC
>DBMZ01000093.1:1517-2262 GCA_002299005.1 Alphaproteobacteria bacterium UBA685
TGGCGGGCGAAAAAGGCTGGGATGAGGCGCGTATTGCGGCCTATCAGTCACAATTTTACCCCTCTTACTGGACAAGCTTTTCAACAGACAGGCTGATCAAACAGGCGGCGCTTGTTGATGGGTTTTCATTTGATGATAGCCCGCTTGGCATTTCTTTTGAAAAAGACGTCAAGAATAACACGACCATCATGACGGTGATTGCCCAAGATCACCCGGGTCTGTTTTCGCGAATTGCGGGGGCTGTGGCGCTGTCGCATTTGACGATTGTCGGCGCACGCATTAACACAAGAAAAGATGGCGCTATCCTTGATAGCTTCCGCCTGCAAGATGAAAATAGGCAAGCGGTGAGCGATCAAAAATTGCTGGCAAATCTTGAAGCACGGATAGCTGGCGCTTTGCGTGGTGAGATGAATTTGCATGTCGCGCTGGAGAAGAGATGGAATAGCCAGCCAGCACGCTTGCGGGCCATGTCTGTGCCGCCGCGCGTGATTGTCACCAATAAACGCTCTAAGACGCATACGGTGATTGAGGTGAATGGCCGCGATAGGCCGGGGCTTTTGTACCAGCTGACCTATCATATTGCGCAGATGGGGCTACAGATTAATTCGGCCTCTGTTTCGACCTATGGCGAGAAGGCGGTGGATGTGTTTTATGTAAGAGATATTTTTGGTCTGCAAATTCGCTCAGACAAAGTGGTTGATAAGATCAAAGCAACTTTGCGGGATCTCGTAGAGGGCAGTTTGGG
>DBMZ01000093.1:2386-4852 GCA_002299005.1 Alphaproteobacteria bacterium UBA685
TTCAGTGTAATGGCGAAATCAAAAGATATTGTCAAAAACAGCTCAGCTGACCAATTGCGCAAAGATGAAGATTTTGACCGCAATTTTCGCCAGATAGGCGGGCTAACCGCGCTCTCGCGCCTGCTTGGCTTTGTGCGTGATATTTGTCTTGCCCAATTTATCGGGGCAGGGGCGGCGGCTGATGCGTTTTTGGTGGCGTTTAAATTGCCGAACCTATTTCGCCGCCTGACCGCAGATGGGGCGATGACAAATGCGTTTTTGCCCGTATTTGCCTCTGTGCGCCAATCACAAGGCAGGCAAGCCGCCTTGGTTTTGGCGGTTGAAGTGCAGACCATGTTATTCTTGACCCTCATAGGCATTGTGATTTTGGGCGAGATTTTTATGCCGACTATCATCGCTCTATTGGCGCCTGGCTTTGTTGATGATGCGGCTCTTTATGATTCGGCCATAGCCTTGGCACGTGTGACTTTGCCTTATTTGCCGATGATATCTCTGGTCGCTTTATGGGCGGCTGTGACGAACGCGCATAACCGGTTTTTTGGCGGCGCGGCGGCGCCTGTGATTTTGAATATCTGCCTGATTGGCGGCGCCTTGATGATTCCCTTTATCGAGATGGCCTCTGCCCCTGATAGCCCGACCATCTTTCGTCTCGCTTTGCCGATTTGTATCGCTGTTCTGATCGCTGGCACGGCGCAGATACTTTTAATGCAACGTATGTTGGCAAAGATTGATGCGCGCTTGCCTCTGGCGCGGTTTGCTATTTCTGATAATTCAAAGAAAATGTGGCGTGCCTTCCTGCCCGCCGCTTTGGGTGCAGGGGGTCTGCAATTAAATTTGCTGATTGATATGGTGCTTGCCTCGCTTGTACAGGTCGGCGCTATCTCATGGCTTTATTATGCCGACAGGATTGTGCAATTGCCGCTGGGCATTATCGGTATCGCGCTTGGCACCGCCTTGTTGCCGCAATTATCGAAATTGGAATCTGAAAAAGATATCCATGAGGTGGCTAATCGTCTGGCGCATTCTTTGCAAATCGCTGTGTTCTTTGCCCTGCCTGCGACAGTGGCTGTGATTTTGGCTTGCGGGCCAATTATTGAAGGTCTTTTTGGCTATGGTGCCTTTGCGGCAAGCGATAGCCAAATGGCCGCATCCGCGCTTTCAGCCTATGGGGTGGGGCTGGTTGCGTTTGTTGTCAATAAGGTCTTTCAGCCAGCGCTTTTTGCCTCTAACAGAGGCGGGTTGGCTTTGCGGATA
The DNA here is from genome assembly GCA_002299005.1 of Alphaproteobacteria bacterium UBA685. Classification (GTDB taxonomy): domain Bacteria; phylum Pseudomonadota; class Alphaproteobacteria; order Puniceispirillales; family Puniceispirillaceae; genus UBA685. The sequence goes on from DBMZ01000093.1 coordinate 3,641, forward strand.
TCCCTGCTGACGGTGGCGATAAATATCGCAGGCTCGCTTTTGATGATGCCTTATTTAGGACATGTTGGCCTTGCGCTTGCGACCGCGATTGCCTCATGGGTCGGTGTTTTGGTGATGGGCGTTTTATTGCTGAGAGAAGGCCGCCTCAAAGCCCGCGCTTTTCGCCCGCTTTTACCGATTGGCCTTGCCTCTGTCTTGATGGGGGTGGTGATAGCCGGCATCCATTATGCAGGCGCGCTTTATATGGCTGAGGTGGCGTTTGGGCCGTTATTATTGCTGGTGGGCATTGTGATAACAGGCCTTGCCAGCTATTTCGCGGCATCCTCGATGCTTGGCACCATACCGCCCTTTTTATTCCGCAAGCTTCGTGGTCGGCGCCCATCGTGATTTTAAAAACTTGATTTTTGGGGCAAAAAAAGGTCAATTCAGCCCGTTATCTGGCAGTTTTTGATATCTTGCCACATATTGAAATGGCGAAAAATAAGGCGATAGGTCATGAGTGAAAAATTAGGGCGTATTTTTTCAGGTGTTCAACCAACAGGGAATTTGCATCTCGGCAATTATTTGGGTGCGATTCGTAATTGGGTTGCCTATCAGAATTCCTATGAATCGATCTTTTGTGTGGTTGATTTGCATGCGATCACCGTACCGCAAGACCCGGCCGCTTTGCGCCAATCAACAAGAGAGGTTGCGGCAAGCCTTATCGCCTCTGGGATTGATATTGAAGAATCGATTCTGTTTAACCAGTCACAAGTGACCTGTCATGCGGAATTATCATGGATTTTTAATTGTGTGGCGCGTCTTGGCTGGCTGAACCGGATGACGCAATTCAAAGAAAAAGCTGGTAAGAATCGCGAAAATGCCACCGTTGGTCTTTATGGCTACCCTGTGTTGATGGCCGCCGATATTCTGGCCTATAAGGCAACTTTAGTGCCTGTGGGTGAGGATCAAAAACAGCATCTTGAGCTGACAAGAGACATCGCAACCGCCTTTAATTCAATGTTTGATGTGGATTGCTTCCCGTTGCCTGAGCCAAAGATTGAAACAACCGCCGCACGTGTGATGTCTTTGCGCGATGGTAGTGCGAAGATGAGTAAATCGGCTGAATCAGATATGACGCGCATTAATCTGACAGATGATGTGGATATGATCGCGCAAAAGATTAAAAAAGCAAAATCAGATGCTGATGTTTTGCCATCTGAGCTTGCCGGC
>DBMZ01000095.1 GCA_002299005.1 Alphaproteobacteria bacterium UBA685
ACCGCAGAAGAGGCAGGCGCTTTATTCATCATCTCACCTGCCATAATACCGCTCTCTTTTATGCTGTCATTAGTCGTTTTGCGCTAAACGTCTAGATGCGAGACTTTCAGGGCATTTTCTTGGATGAAGGCACGGCGTTCTTCAACGGCCTCACCCATCAATGTTGAAAACGCATTATCCGCCTCTTCTTCTTCGGTGACTTTTACCTGCAAGAAGACACGCGCATCAGGGTCGAGGGTTGTTTCCCATAATTGTTCAGGGTTCATCTCACCAAGGCCCTTATAGCGGGCAACCTGTGCGCCTTTACGGCCCAAATTCATCACATGATCAGCCAAATGCGTTGGCCCTGTCATCGCTTCTGACTTGGTATTATTCTCAAATGTCACAGGCTTTTCGAACAGAGATTGTAATTGCGCTGTATATTGGTCAAGACTGCGCGCTTCTGGCAATGAGACCATCTTGGCATCAATGACGTGGCGCTCTTCAATGCCGCGCAATACGCGCCTTACGACGATTTGATTGCCATTGGCACCATCTTCAACCATCCCCTGCCAGCCGCGCTCTAATGGCGGGGCAAGCGCATCAAGGCGTGTCGCCAAATAAGCCGCCGCCTCAGCATTATCAAGCATAGCGGCGCGCAATACACCCGCGATAGCCGCCTGCTCAATCACAGATTTCGCCGCCTCAGACCGTGCCATGCTGGCAATCATACGCGAGATTGAGATAGATAATTCGACCATCTCTTTCAGATCACTACCTGCAAGCTGAAGCCCTGCCTCATTGGCCAAGCGGGCTTCTTTGAGGCCAGCATCCACCAAATAATTATCAAGCGCTTTTTGATCTTTCAAATAGACCTCTGACTGGCCTCTTTTTGCGCGGAACAAAGGTGGCTGGGCGATATATAAATAGCCCTTTTCAATCAGCGGGCGCATGTGACGGAAGAAGAAAGTCAATAACAATGTGCGAATGTGCGATCCATCCACATCAGCATCTGTCATAATCACAATCTTATGATAGCGCACCTTGTCGATATTCATATCAGCATTGCCCACACCCGCGCCGATGGCGGTGATAAGCGTGCCAATCTCTGCCGATGAGAGCATCTTATCAAGACGCGCGCGTTCGACGTTCAAAATCTTACCGCGCAAAGGCAAAATCGCCTGATTGGCTCTATCACGGCCCTGCTTGGCAGATCCGCCCGCAGAATCACCCTCAACAAGGAAGACTTCAGATTTTGCCGGATCTTTTTCCTGACAATCAGCGAGCTTGCCCGGCAGGCTGGCAATATCCATCACACCTTTGCGACGCGTCAGCTCTCTTGCTTTGCGCGCGGCATCACGTGCGGCGGCGGCTTCAAAGGCTTTGGCAACGACTTTGCGTGCTTCTGCTGGATGTTCTTCAAACCATTGGCCAAGCGCATCAGATACGGCTGATTCAACAATCGGGCGCACTTCTGATGAGACCAATTTATCTTTTGTTTGAGACGAGAATTTTGGATCTGGCACTTTGACCGAGACAATCGCGGTTAGCCCCTCACGACAATCTTCGCCAGATAGCTGGAGCTTTTCTTTTTTCGCCAGACCTGTTTCAGTCGCATATTGGTTCACAATACGTGTCAGCGCGCCTCTAAAGCCAGCCAAATGCGTGCCGCCATCTCTTTGCGGAATATTATTGGTAAAGCAGAAACATGTCTCATGAAATGAATCTGTCCAGCCTAGCGCCAATTCAACCGTAATTTCCTCACGCTCAGACACGCTATAGATAGGCTCATGCACAGGGGTGCGTGACCGGTTCAAATAATCGGCAAAGGCAAGCAAGCCGCCCTCATAGAAAAACTCAGACACACGCTCTTCTGCCCCGCGCATATCAGTTAGGCGAATGCGGACACCTGAATTCAAGAATGACAATTCACGCAAACGATGCTCAAGCGTCGTAAAGTCAAAGACAATCTGCGAGAAGGTCTCTTCAGAGGGCATAAAGGTGACCTTTGTGCCGCTATAATCTGGTGACGGGCCAACAACCTTTAGCCGGTCTGTTGCCTCGCCATGTTCAAAATGCATCTCATGGCGTTCACCATCACGGCAAATCTCAAGCGTCAAATGGCTTGATAGGGCGTTCACAACTGACACACCCACACCATGCAGGCCGCCAGAGACCTTGTATGAATTATTATCGAACTTACCACCTGCGTGAAGCTGGGTCATGATAACCTCAGCCGCAGAGACGCCTTCTTCTGAGTGGATAGCCACCGGGATACCGCGCCCATTATCAGACACAGACACAGAGCCCTCAGCGTTCAAAATCACCTGTACAATGTCACAATGACCGGCAAGCGCCTCATCAATCGCGTTATCGACGACCTCATAGACCATATGGTGCAGGCCTGACCCATCATCGGTATCACCAATATACATCCCCGGACGCTTTCGCACCGCATCGAGGCCACGCAGAACCTTAATAGAATCCGCGCCATAATCAGCGTCGTTACCATTATTTTCTGGGTTATTAGCGCCATTTTCTGGGGTTGAATCAGAGCCGTTCATCATCATTTCATTCCACTTTTTAACGATTTCATCCAGCCACAGGGTGCCGTGATGCTAGTCATAGATTTATACTAGCTGATTTTCCCGTCTTCGACATGTAAAAACTGCGCAATTTGTGCCAATTTCACAAAAGAACTCTTATCTGTTCCGCTATACCAAACTTGGCCCTTTAATTCTGCGGTTGCGGCGAAAAGACAGGCGCGTCTTGTTTCATCCAAATGGGCCGCCACATCATCAAGCAACAGCAAGGGCGGGCGCGATAAGCGGCTATGTTGCAGGCGGGCATGCGCTAAAATAGCCGCTATCATCAAGGCCTTTTGCTCTCCTGTTGAGGCAAGATGCGCGGGCTGGTTTTTCGCAAGATGGATGGTATCTAAATCTTGGGCTTGCGGGCCTAGCATGGCAAAATCACCACGCTGGCGCCGCATCGCCGCATCTTGTTTGATTTTATCCTCAACCAATGCCGCAGGCTCATGATCAAGCCATTCACCGCCGCCGCCACGCATCGCCATATGGACACGCGGAAAGCCAAAGGCCTCATCACCCTGATAGGCCGCCTCTGATAGCACCCGCACCAAGGCGGCCCGCGCCGCCATAATCGCCACACCGCTCTCACCAAGCTGTGTTTCAAGCGCCTCAATCCATGTTGCCTCAGCGCCTGATTGCATTAATTTCTGGCGTTCACGATAACATTTCTCATAGCGAGATAGGCGCGCTGAATGCGCGGGATCAAAGGCGATAACCAACCTGTCAATAAACCGCCTACGCGCCGCAGGAGAGCCTATAAACAGCCCATCCATCTGGGGGGTTAACCATGAAAGCGCAAAATGAGAAGCCAGCTGCCCTGCGGTTGAGCGCGCCCCATCAAGCGCAAACAGACGCGCGCCCTCTGGCTTATCCGCCGATAGGCCCGTGCCAGCACGCAAAGAGCCTGCCGCTGTTTGTATCTGCGCTGAGATAGCCCATAGAGGCGTCGCAGCTGATGGCGTGTTATCAGATATATCATCGGGGCGGTAATAGGACGGAAAATCACCACGCGATGCCCGCCGCAGGCCGCGCCCGGGTGATAAGAGGGACAATGCCTCAAGCAAATTTGTCTTGCCCGCCCCATTCGGCCCATAGAGCACCACAGGCGCACCGCCGCCATCAGCCATCGCAGGCAAATCAAGCTGTAACTGCTCATAATTACGGAAATGCGTTAAGGTAAGCCTTTGAACATAGACATCTGTCGCAAACGCAGATGCACCTGATATAGCACCTGAAATTGCACCCGAAATACCAACAGGCATCAGCGACTCAACATTAGACACGCATTGGCATTAGCACAAAGACATTGGCATCATCACCAGGCGCTTGGATAAGGCTTGGCGCGCCAGCATCTGCCAATGACATCTGCAAAATATCCCCTTGCACCTGTGCGGTGATTTCCATCAAATAGCGGGCGTTAAAGCCAATTTCAATCGCCCCACCCTCATAAGCCACTTCAATCTCTTCACTTGCCGAAGAGGCATCCGCATTACTGGCAGATAGGGTCACGGTGCCATTATCAAGCGCCATTTTCACAGAGCGTGTTTTATCTGATGAGATGGTCGATACACGGTCAACCGCCGCGGCAAAAGCGGCCTTGTCAATCGATAGGATCTTATCATTGCCTTGCGGGATCACGCGCGTGTAATCAGGGAAAGACCCATCAATAAGCTTTGAGGTCAGCTTGACCACGCCAAATGAGAACTCCGCTCTGGTCTCTGATAGCGATACTTGCACATCACCTTCTTGATCATCGAGCAATTTGCGCA
>DBMZ01000171.1:0-1680 GCA_002299005.1 Alphaproteobacteria bacterium UBA685
GATGGCCCTATGAGGAGATGATTTCTATCATCTCCTTTTTTTATACGCCAGTGACGCTCACTCAAACATATACGTCATCAGCCTGCGAGCAATCTATTCGAAGAAAGTCGGCCGTCTTCCAGCTGTATAAAACGTGGCGGCTGTGATGAATATCCCGGCAATGATAATCGCATGCGCGATGGCTGTGACGCCAAAGATATAAACAGATCCCATCCACATAGAGAATATGATGCACCACATCCATGCAAGCACTTGCATTAACAAATGCCCCGTCGCGACATTGGGAATATTTGAAAGTGGGTTATATTTCCGTCGCATGATTGAATTGTAACTTTTGCGTAACATTATTTACCTCCCAGTCTTATTATTGTGCGGTAGCTTTATAAGATAGGTCGCAACTAGACTATTTCAAGCGACCTCGCAAAAACACCCCCCACGCGGCCGCCCAAAGATCAGCCGTTCATCAGGTAACGCGTAATCCCAAAAGCAAAAATAGGCAGTTGCAGCAAGAAATTTGTGAGCAAGGCTTTGTCTTTCGTCACATACCCCGCAATCGTCCAGCCAAGCGCGCCTATGCCGTGAATAATGATGTTTAAGGGGAAGATATTCACGCTTGTTAAGACAATGCCCGACAAGACAAAAACTGTGCTTGTCCATTTCAAAAATTTAATAGGGTCCATTACGCCGCTTACCTCAGATTTATAATTATCGCTGGGGCGTTATTAAATTATGATGAGGTCACAATCGCAATGCCCAGCAATACAAGCACCAGTGACGTGCGCGCGACCATTGGGATGATTTTCATCACTGTTGGGTTTGGTGGCACACTTGCTGCGGCACTTTTGGACAGGTGGATATTTAAATAGGCTATGGCCGCCAATAAGGTGGTTGCCCCGAATAATTTCATATGGAACGCCCATCCAAGGTCATAGGTGCCATAGACGCTCTGTACCAACGCCAAACCGGTGAGCCATATCAAGATGATAGACGCAAGACCTAGCCTTGCTAGCTTCATCATCGCGGCTTGTACAGGCGGCGCAGGCGCAATGCCTGCCGCCATATGCGTTTTGGCGACCACCGCATTACCAACGCCGACGCCCCCCGCAAGGAACAGCGCTAAATAGTGAAAAAACTTTAAGCCAATTATCCAAGACATAAAAACCTCCGTAATATGAGCATTATTTTTTTCTTATATAATGAGCCTACCCTAATCTGTGCGCATCGCCAAATCGTGATAATCGCACATAGATGACGGGCTGATTAAACGCTGAAATACCATGGCACAAAGGCGGTATAGACAAGCCAGATTAACAAGACGAGCGGCGCGCCAACGCGCAGGAAATCTGTGAATTTATAACTGCCTGGCCCCATGACCAAAAGGCTTGTCTGATAGGCAAAGGGCGTGGCAAAGGCGCAATTAGCGGCAAAGACGATGGTGATCGCAAAAACCCTTGGATCAACGCCAATTGTGGCCCCAATTTGTAGACCGATGGGGGCAAATAACACCGCGCATGTTTTGGTGCTAATGACATTCGACATCACCGCCACTACAAGGAAAAAGATACTCAAAACCACTGTTGGGCTAGCGGTGCCTGTTGACCATAAAATCGCATCTGCGAACAGGCTAGCGGTGCCGGTCGCCTGCATCGCGGCACCAATGGCAAGGGCGGCGGCAATGGT
>DBMZ01000171.1:2014-2379 GCA_002299005.1 Alphaproteobacteria bacterium UBA685
ACAATATCAGGATCATCTCGCAAATTGCGGATAGTCTCGGCATCACAACGGACCAGCAACATATCACCCGCGGCCAATTTCATCCTATCAAGGCGGCTTCTGACCATATGCGCGTGATGCTGAAAGCCAAGAACACGGCAATTATGCAAACGCTCAAACCCGCTATCACCGACCCTTTGCCCGATAAGTGAAGATGAGGGGGTGACAACCATCTCAACAATGATTTGGTCTGACATTTTTTGCGTATGTGAGGAGGCCTTAAAGCCTCTGGCAAGCTTCAGATTGAGATCCGATTTAATCACATTGGTCAGGCTGGCACGGCTGGCGGCGACAGAGATGATGTCCCCTTTGCGATATTGCATGCC
>DBMZ01000171.1:2710-3946 GCA_002299005.1 Alphaproteobacteria bacterium UBA685
CCTAGGGCCGGAAAGCCCGCATCAAAAAGCGCGTTAGAGACAAGCAAATTCGTGCCAGAGCCAACCAGAGTGGTCATGCCGCCAACCACTGAGATAAAGCTGAGCGGCATCAGCACTTTAGAGGCCGGCATCTGGAAGCGTTGGGCGATGGATTGCATGACGGGAATGAAAATAATCACCACGGGGATATTGTTCAAAAACCCAGAGATCAGCAACACTGTCAAAAGGGTGATGAGCATCGCTAGCCAGAATTTCCCCATACTAAGGGCCAGAACTTTATGGGAAATAAAATCCAAAACACCTGATTTCGCAACCCCTTGCCCCACGATCAGCAAGGCCAGAACAGACAGCAAAGCCGGGTTCGCAAAACCAGCCAAAATCTCTGATGAAGGCAGGATATCTTGGCCGCTATCATTCAAAACAGGGAAGAAATGAAAATAGATAAGGATGCTTGCGATGACACCGATAGCGGTAAATTCCATCGGGACATCATCTTGCGCATAGAACAAAAACGCCCCGATTATCACCGCACAAATAAAATAGGAATGAAGACTTATCCCCAGCAATTCCATAATGGTGACGCCATCCTTATGACTGTTCTGCAAACAAACTGTGACATCTAAAAGCTAGCGCAATGAGGCAAAATTTCAAGACACAGACAGTTGGGAAAATACCAAGAACAGCTAATCATTGTTGATATAACGCATCAAAATTCTGCCCTGCTCAAGCAGACCAATCGGCCTATCTACCGGCGGCCTATTTCTCGATTTCTATGGCAAGAATGGCGGCAACCTCGGGCCAGCTCTTGCTGCCATTGTCACGCAAATCACTCGATAGATGCCCTGGCACCCAATCAATGAGGCATTTTTGGAAGTTTGGCAGTGCTTCAATGCGCGCAAACCACGCTTCAACATTTGGCAGGCGCCCGGCTTCCCACATGCCACGCATCGACATCATCGCAAGGCGGTTAACGTAAGGCGCCAAAGCAACATCTGCGATTGAAAACCTATTGCCGACAAGCCAATTCTGACCTGCCAATGCTTTGTCCATCTTGAAAAGGTAGCTATCATAAAGCTTGACCTTTTCCACGGCGCCTGGCGCATCAAAGCCTTTGCGCACAATGGCGTCCTTAAAGCTTTTCCAATCAGAGGTCACCGAAAATTCTGGCGTAGAAGCTAGAAATTCTGCGGCTCCTTCTGGCCCCAAATTGCGCAACACTGTATGGCGATGTGAGCA
>DBMZ01000149.1:0-4381 GCA_002299005.1 Alphaproteobacteria bacterium UBA685
ATCATTCAACAAGGTCACGGCAAAAACGCTAAATAGTGGCAAGGCCACGGGATAGAAAAGCGTCAAAACATAGAAAATAGCAAATGTCAAAAAGGGTGTCGCATAGGCGAACACATCCAAAGTCGCAATCGCCCCTTCCAAAAGCAACATGCCAAAAAGGCTAAATCCGACAATAACCTGCAAGGATCGATAGGATTTCAAGCTCGCCTTTTGGAAGTAGACTTGATAGTTCATTTCAACAATTCCGCGGCATTCACGCCTTCCAAAAGACGCCCTTCTGCCTCGGCAGGTAGCGGCGCGAAAAAGCTCTCAAGATCATCATAATTAAAATCAACAAGCGCATTTTCTTCACGCGTTAGCACAGACACAAAGCTTACCTGCTCAAGCGCGACAGACGGCTCTATTAACACCGTGCCATCTTCGATTGATATAACGCGCCCCAGCGGGATGCCAGGTGGCAAGATACCGCCATGACCAGAGGTCAGCACCAGCTCACCAATTTTTGGTATCGCTTCAAGTGGCAAAAAATCAAGCCGCAGCACTTTTGAATTCTGCCCAAGCGCAAGGCCCGGCCAGCTTGAGGAAGATAACAGGACGGGGATTTTTGAATTCACATCCGTAATAAGCAGAAGGCGCGCATATTTGCGCCCAACCTCAATCACATAGCCAACAAGACCATTAGCATTCACCACCGCATTGCCTCTTGCAACACCGTCTGTTGTATCAATATCCAATAGCAGGCTATGTGCGAAACTGCCCCCCGGCGCCGAAATAGCGCGCGCTGTGACAGGGGATAGATCAGTGGTCGAAACCGCCCCAAGAGCTGTCTTTAGCTGACGATTTTCACTCTCAAGGATCTCAGCACGCCTCTGCCAGCGTTTCAAACGCTCATTCTCAGCGCGCAGACGCACATTCTCTGCACGAAAAGAGGCAAGCGTGCGCATGCCGCTTGCCATCGTATCAAAGGCACGCACAGGCGCCGCAATGATGTCATAAATAGGCGCCACCACCTCAGAGATAGTGGTCTTGGTCGCACGCACCGTATACAGATCCACCTTACCAACAAAGATAAGCAGGAAACTGACCAGCAACAGGATCACTTGCAATGACAGCTTTGAAGAGCTGCCCTTTGCGCCAGACCCACGGCGAGCCATTGAACTTAAGCCCCGATAAGAACGTGGCGCAGTGTCTTCAACTCTTCAAGACAGCGGCCAGTCCCTAGCACCACGCATGAAAGCGGATCTTCAGCAATAGAGATAGGCAGGCCAGTGGCTTCACGAAGCACTGTATCAATCTCACGCAACATAGCGCCGCCGCCTGTCAGCACGATACCTTTTTCAACGATATCTGCCGCCAATTCAGGGGGAGCTTGTTCAAGCGCCATCTTAACGCCTTCAATGATTTGACGCATTGGATCTGAGATAGCTTCTGAAATCTGAATTTCAGTCATGTTGATCTCTTTTGGCACACCATTGACCAAATCACGACCACGCACTTCAACTTTCTTATTGCTGCCCTTTTCAGGACGTCTTGCAATACCAATCGACTTTTTAATACGCTCAGCCGTCGCCTCACCAATAAGCAAATTATGCGTACGGCGCAGATAAGCGATAATCGCCTCATCCAGCTTATCACCGCCAACGCGCACAGAATGAGCATAAACAATATTACCAAGTGACAAAATAGCCACCTCAGTTGTGCCGCCGCCAATATCAACGACCATTGAGCCTGACGGCTCTGTCACAGGCAGTGAGGCACCAATCGCGGCTGCCATTGGCTCTTCGATTAAGAACACACGGCGCGCGCCAGCTGCCTCAGCTGATTCCTGAATAGCGCGGCGCTCAACAGCTGTTGAACCTGACGGCACACAAATAATCATTTGCGGGTTGGCGATCGAAAAACGACCATTCACTTTGCGGATAAAGTGTTTGATCATCTCTTCTGCGACTTCAAAGTCTGCAATCACACCATCGGCCATTGGGCGAATCGCGCGGATGTTACCTGGTGTCTTACCAAGCATCACCTTTGCTTCTTCACCGACCGCCAAAACATGGGTTTTGCCGCGCACCTCAGCCATTGCCACAACCGACGGCTCATTTAGCACGATCCCCTTGCCTTTAACGTAAACAAGTGTGTTTGCCGTGCCTAGATCAATACCAATATCAGCCGACATAAAACCGAAGAGTGAGCCTAACATTATCCATGTCCCAAAAAGTTATAAGGTTAAAAAATGGCCGCATATGAGCGGCCATTTTACTATTACATATTGTTGATAAGAAAAGCTAGTTTTTCGCTTTGTCAACAAGACGATTTGAGCCGATCCACGGCATCATTGAACGCAAGTTTGCACCCACTTCTTCGATTGGGTGTTCTGCGTTACGACGACGTGTGGCTTTGAAGCTTGCCTGACGGACTTTATTTTCAAGCATAAAGTCACGTACAAAACGGCCTGACTGGATATCTTCAAGAACGCGCTTCATCTCTGCCTTTGTTTCGGCTGTGATGATGCGTGGGCCTGTGACATATTCGCCATATTCAGCTGTGTTTGAGATTGAGTAATTCATGTTGGCGATACCACCTTCATAAATCAAATCAACGATGAGCTTTACTTCGTGCAAGCACTCAAAATAAGCCATCTCAGGTGCGTAACCAGCTTCGGTTAGTGTCTCATAACCAGCTTTGATAAGCTCTACTAGGCCACCACATAGAACGGCCTGTTCACCGAACAAATCTGTCTCACATTCTTCTTTGAATGTTGTCTCGATGATGCCTGAACGGCCGCCACCGACACCGCACGCATATGACAAGCCAACGTCATGGGCATTGCCAGAGGCATCTTGGTGGATAGCGATCAAGCATGGTACACCGCCGCCTTTGACATATTCGCCGCGCACTGTGTGGCCTGGGCCCTTTGGTGCGACCATGAAGACGTCAATATCGCCGCGTGGTTCGATCAAGTTAAAGTGAACGTTCAGGCCGTGGGCAAATGCCAAAGCAGCACCTGGGCGGATATTGGCATGAATTTCATTTTCATAGATATCTGCCTGAAGCTCATCAGGTGTCAACATCATCACAACGTCGCCCCATGCCGCGGCATCAGCCACGTTCATGACTTTAAAGCCAGCGCCTTCGGCCTTTGCGATTGTCGCAGACCCTTCACGAAGCGCAACAACGACCTCAGCAACGCCGCTATCTTTTAGGTTCGCAGCATGTGCGTGGCCTTGCGAGCCGTAACCGACAATAACAACTTTTTTCCCTTTTATCAGGCCAACATCAGCATCCTGATCATAATATACGCGCATCGTAAATCTCCTCTGGCGTTCGAGCGCAAGACATAAGGTCAGCGCCATTTATAAATTCTGGTTTATGGTAATAGCGTGTTAAGCGCCTAATTTAAAGCGCAAAATGCCCCTTAGAAATCAATTTCGCTCCCGCGTGAAATCGCAGAGACGCCTGTGCGGGCCACTTCGGTCTTGCCAAGTGATGACATAAGATCAACAAAGGCAGAGACTTTTGAGCTTGATCCTGTCACTTCAAAGACAAAACTTTCAAGCGTGCTATCCAATGTTCTGGCTCTAAAGCTGTCGGCGACGCGCAAAGCTTCGATGCGATTATCACCCTTATTGATGATTTTCACCAACGCAAGCTCACGTTCAACATGCGGGCCTTTTACGGTCAAATCTTGCACAGAATAAACAGGCACTTGGCGGTTTAGCTGTTCTCTTATCTGCTCAATCACCATAGGCGTGCCACTTGTCACAATCGAGATACGTGACAGATTCTTTTGCTTATCCACCTCTGAGACAGTCAAGCTTTCAATATTATAGCCGCGCCCTGAAAATAGGCCGACGACACGTGCCAATACTCCTGGTTCATTCTCAACTAGAACAGACATTGTATGGCTCTCTACCACTGATTTATCAAACATCAGTTGGGCTCCCTTACCGATAGTATTTTGTTAAACGAGGACTTTGCCTTCTTCTGAGATGGCGTCTTCTGAATCTTCTTGGCTCAAAATCATATCGCAATGCGCGGCCCCTGATGGGATCATTGGGAAACAATTTTCTTCCTTAGCCACGCGAATATCCGCAATCACAGGCCCGTCAGTCGCCAGCATTTCTTCGATAACATTATCTAGATCTGCGGTTGTGCGTGCTGTCAGCCCTTTCATACCAAATGTATCTGCCAGCTTTTCAAAATCTGGCAATGAGGCAGAATAGCTTTCTGAATAGCGGCCACCATGGATCAATTCTTGCCATTGGCGCACCATGCCCATCCATTCATTATTAATGATGAACATCTTCACCGGCAGGTTATATTGCGCCAAGGTTGAGAGCTCTTGCATATTCATCATGAAAGACGCTTCACCAGCAATATCAAT
>DBMZ01000149.1:4611-12209 GCA_002299005.1 Alphaproteobacteria bacterium UBA685
GTGATCTCATACAAGCGGCGAATAGCATGTTGCGGCTTGATAATGTCGCCTGTTTGACGATAGGCAAGACATTTACGGTCACGCCAGCCTTCAATTTGCTTCCACCATTTGGCCAAATCTTGCTTATCAGTCGCAAGCCCTTGGGCTTTCATCTCAGCCAATAACGCTTGGATAATCTCGCCAGCATCACCAATAATGCCTAAATCTACGCGCACATTTTTATTGATTGATGACGGGTCAATATCACAATGCACCTTCACAGAATGAGGCGCAAAATCAGATAGGCGGCCTGTCACACGATCATCAAAACGCGCGCCAATATTCAGCATGAAATCACAATTATACATCGCAAGGTTGGCTTCATAAGTGCCGTGCATACCAAGCATGCCAAGGAAATTATTATGGTCCGCATCAAGCGCGCCAAGCCCCATCAATGTCAGGGTTGTTGGCCAGCCTGTCATATCCACCAAATCTGTGAGACCTTTTGATGCCTCAGGGCCGGCGTTAATAATGCCGCCGCCGCCATAGATAACTGGCTTTTTCGCCTGTTTCATCAGCGCCACAGCTTGTTTAATAACATCTGCATCTGGCGTTGTTACCGGCGCATAACGACGTGCCACATCAACGCGCGCTTGCGCTTCATTATAAGGCGCATCAAGCATCAGGATATCTTTTGGCAAATCGATCACAACAGGGCCAGGACGACCTGTGCGCGCCACATAAAAGGCTTCCTCAACAGCGCCTTGAAGGGCATCAGATTCCTTCACCAAATAATTATATTTTGTACAAGGACGTGTAATGCCAGAGGTATCAGCCTCTTGGAACGCGTCTGTGCCAATCAAATGGCTTGGCACCTGACCTGTTAGGCAGACCACTGGCACAGAATCCATCAACGCATCTGTAAGGCCTGTGACGGCATTTGTCGCGCCCGGGCCAGATGTGACAAGCACAACCCCTGTCTTGCCTGTTGAACGCGCATAGCCCTCAGCGGCATGAACCGCGGCTTGCTCATGACGGACAAGGATGTGACGGATTTTGTTATTTTTGAACAAGGCGTCATAAATCGGCAAAACCGCACCACCCGGATAGCCAAAAATAACCTCGACACCCTCTTCTTCTAGCACCTTTAGCAACAATTCTGCGCCTGGCATCATTGTTGGCTTATCCATTGTCGTATCAGTAGTCGTCTCAGTAGTTGTTGCGTTATCGTTTGACATTGTCTTCATCCTGTATGGTCTCACCCATGATATCTCACGCATGATATTTCACGCATGAGTGCAATAGATATAAGTGCCTTTTGCCAAGACACTTAGAAAGTTCGCCGCCCAAAATTAGGCCTCAATAATAGGCCCTAATAATAGGCTTTAGAATCAAAATAACAGCGCATGACAATCATAAAACCATTGCCTTGACACTGTTACCGCCCTCTAAAAGCGCTAAAAATCCTTTAATACCCTCATTTTTTAAGAAAATCGATGGCTTAAGTCAACCATTAAATAGAATTTTTGAAAAGAATTCTAAATTTTTTCTTGTCGAATATGTCTCTTCAATGAGGTAATTTGTTATAAAATTATTTCGAAAGAAGGTAAATTGACGTTTTGCATAGCGGCGAGATTGTTTTTGCGCTTCTTCAATTGCCGTCTGCCTATCACATATGCCTGCCAGATAATCGGCAATTTGTGGCACGCCCACAGCTTTCATAATTGGCAATTTCGGATCAAGCTTTCGCGCGAGCAGGGCTTCCACCTCTTCAACCGCGCCCTTATCCCACATAGCGGCGAACCGCTGATCAATACGCTCATATAGGGCGGCACGTTCTGGCGCGATGAGAAAGTTAAAGGCCTTGCCATCCAAAAAACCGCTAGGCGCATCATTTTGCCATGCGCTCAGTGGGCGGCCAGTATGATGATACACCTCAAGCGCTCTGGTGATACGCTGGCTATCGCCGGCAGTCAGGCGTTCCGCAATCACCCCATCAAAGCGGCTTAACTCTGCTAGCATGGCCGCCCCACCCTTCGTGCGATGTTCTTCTATCACGCGTTGATGCAACTCATCTGGGATAGCGGGGATTTCAGACATGCCATGCTGTGCCGCATTCAGATATAAGGCCGTGCCACCACATAGGATAGGCAATTTGCCTTGCGCCCGCGCTTGTGCCACCTCGCCTTGAACCAATGACAGCCACCGCCCCACCGAGCAAGCCTCAGCCCCATCTAGCGTATTATAAAGACGATGCGGCGCTTGGCTTTGCTCAGCCTCATCAGGGCATGCGGTGACGATTTTCAAATCAGCATAGATCTGCATTGAATCAGCATTTATCACGACGCCATTAAAGGCATTTGCCAAATCAATCGCCAAAGCTGATTTACCACTCGCGGTTGGGCCGGCAACCATGATATAATCTTTATCTAGGACAAACTGTTCCATCATTCCTTTGACTTAGATTAAGAGACGCCGCCATGCAAGCCTACCTGCATTTTTCATCTGCCCATTCAAACAGCCAAATCATGGATTTCATGGCAGAGGCAAGCGCACGCGCCAACGGGCAGGATTTTATCACCCTATCACATTCTGAGGCACTTGGGGCGGCCGGATATTGCCAAACAGCAGAAGCTATCGCGCTATCAGACTTGCGTGCTGAGGCGGCTTTGATTGGCGTTGATGTGAATTTATTGCCCCAAGCGCCTTATCTGCGCAAATTGATGTTATGCGATATGGACAGCACCATTATCACAGGCGAGTCCTTGGATGATTTATCCGCTATGGCAGGTATTGGTGAGGCGGTTGCCGCTATCACAGCGCGCGCTATGGCAGGGGAGCTTGACTTTAAACAAGCGCTCGCAGAACGACTTGGCATGCTAAAAGATGAGCCTGTCGCACTTCTAGAGCGGCTTATTCAAGAGACACAAGCCTTTGATGGCGCGGCAGAGCTTGTTGCGACAATGCGCGCCCATGATGCGACATGCCTGCTTGTTAGTGGCGGCTTTACGTTCCTGACCTCTGACATCGCCCAACGTTTTGGCTTTAGCGACCATTTCGCCAATGAGCTCGCGATTGAAGATGGCAAAATCGCTGGCTATGCGGATGAGCCGATTATCGATTCATCTGCCAAATTACGTATCCTCAACGAGTTTTGCGATAGGCTCAGCATCACGCATAATGAGGTGATGAGCATGGGGGATGGCGCCAATGATATCCCTATGCTGGAGGCCGCCAGCCTTGGTATTGCGTGGCAGGCAAAGCCGCTTGTCAAAGAGCGCATTGCCCTTCAGCTATCTCATAGCAATCTATGCGGCCCGTTATTCCTGCAAGGCGTCCATGAAAAAGACATCGTAAGCGCATAAAAAAAGAGAGGCCAAGGCCCCTCTTCTTTGTTCTATTATATGCCTAGACTTTATTCTTCTTTTTGCGCGAAGGCAATTTGAATAAAGCGTGTCTGGCCGTCACGATTAATCAGCATCAAGACACCTGATCTGCCGGCCTCTCTTGCATCATCAATGCCCTTTGCCAGCTGGTCGAGGGTGCTGATACGGCTTTGACCAAAGCGAACGATGACATCGCCTGCCTGCAAGCCCTTCTCAGCGGCTGGCAATCCTTGGATTACCTCAGTTACAATAACCGCCTCTCCCTCTTCTTCAAGGCCATATTCACTGGCAAGTTCGGCATCAAGCTGTTCTGCGCTAAAGCCCAAATCGCCAAATGACTTTTGGTCTGTTTGCGGTGCGGCGCTTAACAGACCACCGTTTTCGGCCTGCTCTAGCTCGCCTAACTTGACCTTTAATGTGATCGTCTTTGAATTGCGCACAATTTCAACATCAACCGTCTTATCAACGTCAGTTTCAGCTACAATCCGCGGCAAATCACGGCTCCGTTCAATTTTCTTGCCATCAAAGCTGATGATCACATCACCAGGTTCGATATTACCGCTCTCAGCAGGGCCACCTTCTGTCACATTAGAGACAAGCGCACCAGCGACTTCCTCAAGACCAAGGCTTTCGGCGACTGCATCCGTCACCTCTTGGATAAAGACACCCAGCCAGCCACGACGTGTTCTGCCATATTCCACCAGCTGGTCAATCACTTGGGTTGCCAGATTGGATGAGATAGCAAAGCCAATGCCAACTGACCCGCCTGATTGCGAGAAGATAGCCGTATTAATCCCGATAACACTGCCATCCATATCAAATAGCGGGCCACCTGAGTTACCGCGGTTGATAGAGGCATCTGTTTGAATGAAATCATCATAAGGGCCAGAACCAATATCGCGGCCACGCGCTGATACAATGCCAGCTGTCACAGTGCCGCCTAGGCCGAAGGGGTTACCAATGGCAAGCACCCAATCACCCACCCGAAGCGTATCTGAATCGCCCAAAGATACGGCGGTGATATCCGCGCCCTTTGGATCAAATTTCAAAACCGCAATATCTGTTTTGGCATCACGGCCAACGACCTCAGCCTCATAGGTATCATCATTTGATAGGGTGATCGTGATCTGGTCGGCATTTTCAATCACGTGATTATTGGTCACAACAATGCCGGCTGTATCAATGATGAAGCCTGAACCAAGCGATTGGGCACGCCTTGTCTGACCACGTTCGCCAAATTCTTTGAAAAATTCCTCAAATGGCGAGCCAGGTGGGAATTGCGGCATCTCTTGGTCGCCGCCTCTGCTTATCACGGTTGTGGTCGAAATATTCACAACCGCAGGAGATAGGTTTTCTGCAAGATCTGCAAAGCTATCTGGCCGAGCCATCGCTTGCGTGATGGAAAAAGCGAGCATGGTAAAGCCAAGCGCTACGCCCATCAGCATTTTCATCATAATTGCGTGAAAATCGACCTGTGCCTTGTTTTGTTTTTGGTTCATGCGTGCTGTTATCAGCATCGTAAAACTCCTTAAAGCAAATTGTCCTTCGTAAAAAAATATCCCCCACTAGCCATTAGGTGAGATACGTCTTTTCTTTGATTTTTCAACCATGAACGCCCCTTTTGTGTTTTTCAGGGCAAAAAAAGGGCAGGATCTAGGCAAGACCCTGCCCTTTTGATTTAAACGACGCCTATAAGCGATAGGCGCTGTTACTTATTGGCCACCATCTTGGTCTTTGAAATAGCGGAAGAAGCTGCTATTTGGCGATAAGACCATTGAAGTTGGTGAGTCTGCTAGTGACTTTGAATAAGCTTCCATCGAACGATAGAAAGAGAAGAACTCTTTATCGCGGCCAAAGCTGTCAGCATAGATTGTGATGGCAAGGCTATCACCACTACCACGGAGCTCCTGTGCTGTCTTTGCGGCTTCGGCTAGGATAACTGTTCTGGTCTTTTCTGCATCAGCGCGAATCTTTTGGGCCTCTTCCTCACCTGTGGCGCGGAATTCTTTGGCTTCTCTGACACGTTCTGACTTCATTCTGTTAAAAATATTCTGTGATGTGGTCTCAGGATAATCAGCGCGGCGCAAACGCACATCGATGATCTCGATACCAAGAGACGTCACAGAGCTTTCAACCTCATCACGGATTGAGCTGTTAATATCTTCACGCTCACCCGTTAGGATTGAGCCCAAAGTCTCGCCACCAAGGACACGACGCACAGATGAATCAATGATTGATTCAAGACGTGCCGTGGCCCCTTGTTCATTGCGAACTGTTTGGAAGAATAGAAGCGGGTCCATGATACGGTAACGCGCATAGGCGTCAATCACGACACGCTTTTGGTCAGCCAAGATAACCTCTTCTGCATCTTGCGGAATAAGGCTCAAGACGCGCTTTTCATAATAAAGAACGTCTTGAATAAACGGCAGCTTAAAGGCAAGGCCCGGCTCTTGGATTGTGCGCTTTGGCTCACCAAATTGCAAAACCAATGCTTGCTGTGTTTGGTTAACCGTAAAGATTGCAGACATGAGGCCGAATAGGATCAATGCCCCGATGAAAAGTGAGAAATTACGTGCAATTTTCATCTTATTTGTCCCCCCCTTTACCACGCGTTAATTCTTGTAGTGGCAAGTAAGGCACCACACCGCCATTTTCATCATCAATGATAATCTTTTCAATGTTTGAATAGACACCCTCGATGGTCTCAATGTAGATGCGCTCTTTTGTGACCTCTGGGTTAATCTTGTAGGCCGCATAGACCTGATCAAAACGAGAGGCATCACCTTGCGCTCTTGAGACAACTTCTTTTGAATAGGCTTCTGCCTCAGCCACAAGTCTTGCCGCCTCACCACGTGCGCGAGGCACAATGTCGTTACGGAAAGCCTCAGCTTCGTTCTTTAGCCTGTCTCTATCTTGGCGCGCACGTTGCACATCATTAAAGGCATCAATAACATCTGATGGTGGGTCAACAGCCAATAGCTGTACTTCTCTTACATTTACGCCTGTTTTATATTCATCAAGCAATTCTTGCAATTTCTGGCGTACAGACACCTGCACATTTTGACGACCTTCGGTTAAAACAGTCTGAATCGCTGTCTGGCCGATAATCTCACGCATCACTGCCTCAGCGGCCACTTTGATGGTCTCATCAGGGTCTGCCAAATTGAAAAGATAAGCGCCGGCATCGGCAATACGCCAAAAGACGACGAAATCGATATCAACAATATTCTCATCGCCTGTGATCATCTGACTTTCATCAGCGATATCACGGCGCGAGGCTGAACGACCTGCCAAATCACGGAAACCAATCTCAAGACGGTTATCTCTGGTGACCTCTGGTGTCATCACTGATTCAATCGGTGATGGCAGATGATAATGCAAACCAGGAGAGGTTGTGCGTACCCATTCGCCAAAGCGCAGAACAACGCCTTGCTGTTGTGGGTTTACACGGTAAAAACCAGTGGCCGCCCAAACTGCCAATACAAGCAGAAGGATCAGAATTATTGCGCCACCAGAACGACCGCCTGAACCACCACCCGGCAGGAAGCGTCCATAGCGATTACGCATATCAGACATTAATTTATCTAATTCAGGTGGACGAGGCGCCTTTGGCCCCTGACCATTGCCACCCCAGGGATTTTGATTTCCCGGGCCAGATGGGCCGCCGCCCCATGGTCCTTGGTTATTCCCACCACCTTGATTATTCCAGGGCATACGCCTCTCCTCAATCATTTGGCTAAAGGTTGAATATATATTCACATAATTACGAGTTGATAAAACTTGGTTTTGCGACCTCATTTTCACTGACGCCACTATAGCAAGTCTATGCAAGCCGCGCATAGGAAAAAGCATGCCCTCTTGTCATTGAAAGACAGGCACCTTATCTCTATGCTAACCTACACACTTTAGATATTTGCTCTCAGCATCGGAAATTCAAGAATGTCAGCCAAATTAAACGAAGAAAAAATTCAAAACGCCCTTGAATCGGTCAAAAATGATGCTGGCGAAGCGCTTTTTAAACCAGAGGCGATATCTGGGATTGTCATAAAAGACGGGAATGTCGGCTTTGCGATTGAAATTGCCGCCGAAGATGGCCCAAAGGCAAAAGACATACAAAAGCGTGCTGAAGACGCTATTTTGGCATTAGACGGGGTGTTCTCTGCTACCGCTATGCTAACCGCGCATCGTGCGCCGTCATCTGGCCAGAGCCATAATCATAACCATGATCACAAT
>DBMZ01000067.1:0-4101 GCA_002299005.1 Alphaproteobacteria bacterium UBA685
TATTCATAATTTTTCCTGCTATTTGTATTTTTACTACACATAGATTTGATTTTTTTTAAATCAATCTTTTTAAATCTTAAAGACCCAACCAAGCGTCAACACGATCAGGGTTCGCTTCTACCCATTCGCGAGCAAATTCTGCAGGGTCGCGGCCATTACCACTAATTTCAAAAGCAAAATTACTTACATCATCAGCAGTAACTGAAAAACGCTCAAAGAATTCAGCAATTGCCGGTGAACGATCTGGCAATGATTTAGAATAAGCGATTTGAACCTGCTTCAATGCATCTTTTGTGCTCACGCTAGATTTTTCATACCAATCAGCATCATCTGATGGCTGGATCATCTGATATTTAGCCGGATCAAAGCTAGGCTCTGAGAGCATAACAACATCGAACTGGTACCAAACCGCATGCGGCTTATAGCAATAAAAGGCATAGCCTTCATCCTTGGTGATCGAATCTTTGACGCGCGCGGTTTTGACCGATTCTTCTGCGCGAACAGGCTCAACAAAATCAAGCAGACCATAGTCACGAACCTTCACTTGGTTCACATTGGCCGAAGCCCAACCGGGCGCGCCAATCCAAATCTCACCCCGACCATTGCCATCACTATCCATCTTTGCCGCCACATCAGGGCGCCCTAGGTCAGCGATATCAGTGATATTATTCGCCTTGGCAAAATTATTGCTGACACAGAAACCTTGGTCACCTTGATAGGCATTTTGGGACAATTGCACAGTGCCCGCGCCATCGACATATTTCTTGGTAAAGCTTTCTTGATTTGGCAACCACACATCGGGATGCACATCAATATCACCTTTGCCTTGGTCCATCGCTTGGAAGATGGTGGCATTATTACCCGGCACAAGATCAGCCGTGCCACCGATGCGTGTTTCCACAACGACTTTCAATAGATTCGCAATCGCTTGCGCCCCTGTCCAAGATGGCACGCCAATATTCACCGTCTCCGCCGCATAGCTAACAGATGACGCAACCGAAAAGGCAATTGCAACGATTGGTAGTAATGTTTTGTTCTTCATATCATCCTCCCTAGAATTATGAATTTATCAATGAGTCTAATAGAGAAAACGCACGTTTATATGTGACTAAAACAAGGGGACACGAAATTATCAGTCAACTTAAATAACCTTGTTTCTCATGCCCTATCAGACTAGCCACGCCTATGTCTGCCGTGACCAATATTAATCATATTCCCTCATTACGGGTGGTATAAGATTTTGCGTCAAGTGTTGATTTTCAAAAACTTAACACGCACAGCACATTGGCTAGGGGAAGGTGGGCCTTTTCTAACCACTGCCCAGGGTCACAATTTATACTGTTGCACCAGTGGCTGTGATTTTATCCCAGCGGCTATGTTTTTATCATTGTTAATCGGTGAGATAAAGAACAAGATAATCTGGCTTAATGGCAGGCTGGCGGTAAGGCACGCGAAAACGCACGCAAGTGAAAAACTATTAACGATGGTAGACTATGTCCGACAAACAGCATGATAATGAAGATGAGTTGTTTTTCGACCAGTTAAAAGATCAATTTGTCTTCTTCTATGCTGTCACAATCACCGCCATGGAAGCCGTTAAAGAGCTGCGTGCGCGCGCCCTTAAAAAGCACACAGACGGCCAAGAGGAGTCAAAGCAATGATTACCATTCACGGACGAGATACCTCTAGCAATGTGCAGGCTGTCATGTGGACGCTTGCGGAACTTGAACTTATGCATGAAAGGCTTGATGTTGGCGGCCCCTTTGGCGGCAATGATAGCGCTCGTCATTTCTATGATTTAGGCACGATTTTAAAGACTGATTTTGACAAGAAACTACCAATCCAAATCGTGAAGAAAATACGTACTAAATGATGAAGCGCGACAATCAGCGGGTTCGCATTTAAAGACAGCGCAATCAGGCTCATCTCTGCAAGGCCGCCTGCAGAAAAGCTGATGAACAGCACTTCAAAATCCGCCGGCACTTGGTCTGATAAAAGTGAGGCAAACCCCACCGCAAGGCCCAACATAAAGCACCCGATAACAAATCCCATATTCAAAGAGCGCACAAGTAATTGGCGCGAGATGCCTGAGAATTGTGCCCCTAATGATACGCCGATTGTATATTGGGTCAGGTGCTGTAACCAGCTGGGGATGTTAATCTCGACAAGGCCCACAATTGATAGACCCAATGCCAGCAATAAGGGCACCATCAAATGCGACACAGGTATCTTTAAATAACGCCCAGCAAATAGCCCGGTCAGCGCGATGGCAGAGATTACCGCAACGTCCAGCGCATCATAATTGGCCGCCGCAATGGATTCGCCCCCCAT
Organism: Alphaproteobacteria bacterium UBA685; assembly: GCA_002299005.1. Classification (GTDB taxonomy): domain Bacteria; phylum Pseudomonadota; class Alphaproteobacteria; order Puniceispirillales; family Puniceispirillaceae; genus UBA685. Next base: position 2,332 of record DBMZ01000067.1, read on the forward strand.
AGAGCCAACAGAACTGCCTTTGAGGGCCAAAAATAATAGCGGCACAGAGATAATCACTAAGATGATGCGGATGAAATGCTGGGCAGTGACGATACGCAAATCAGCGCCTGCTTGCTCTGCTAGCGCAATCGAATCAACAATGCCGCCTGGCAAGCCTGCAAAATAAGCATCAAGCTTATTATAGCCCCCAAAGCGGGTGAGAATTTGGTAATTGCCAAAATGCGCAACAAAGATAAAGGCAATCACTGAGAGGATCGAAATCCAGAATTGCGGTAATAGGCCCAATAGGTCAGGCGAAAAACGTGACCCTATCATCGTGCCAATGAAGGCCATGCCGAAAAGACGCACCCACCGCGTTAGCTTTGGGAGCTCGCGCCCGTCTCGCTCATAACATAGCACGAATATCGCAGCCCCTATCACCCCACCAAGCAAAAATGGCAGAGGCAATCCGGCCTGATAAGCAATAATGCCGCCAATCAGGCCAGATATAAAGAGGTATACAAACCTTATATCCATCACAGAAAAAACCGTTCTAAGAGTTTTTATCTCTTATGAAGTCTCTTTGCGGGCTCTGATAGATGAGATGGTGCGGAAAATTACAACCGCCGCACCAAGCATCAAGAAGACAGGCGCATAGGAAAACTTGCCGCCATACTCAAAGCTTGTGAACACAAAGAACCCTTTATCAGAGATAATCATCGACTGGCGGAAGGCTTCTTCCATACTTGCCGTCAAGACAAAGGCGATGATAAAGGCCGCGGCTGAGAAATTCGTTCGCCGCATCACATAGCCGACGATCCCAAAGAACAGCGCAAAGGCCACATCCCAAATAGACGCACGCGATGAATAGCTCGCCGCTAGCGCTGTCATAAAGATGAAAGGATACAAATATTGCGTTGGCAACAGGCTAATCAAGCGACCCACCAAAGGTGCCGCGAAATAGCCGATGAAACCATAGGCCGCAATACCGATAAGACCTGCCGCAAAGACCGCAAAGATAAACTCTCTTGGGCTAATCAGCTGACCACCCATGAAAAGAGGCGGTTCTGTCGCAAAGATAGTTGGCCCCGGCTGGAGGCCGTTCACCAAGAACATACCAATTAGAACAGCGGCAATCGTCGAGCCCGGAATACCCAATGATAAAAGCGGGATCATAGACGGGCCAGAGACAGCATTATTCGCTGATTCAGGTGCGGCGATGCCTTCAACAATACCTGTGCCCCATTTCTCTTTAACCTTCGAGCGGCGCTTTTCTTCGCCATAGGCCACAAAACAAGCCACTGATGAGCCTAGCCCCGGCATCATGCCAATAAGCGAGCCATAGAAAGATGAGCGGAACATGAGAGGCAAACAGCGTTTAAACTCTGCCCATGTAAAATAATGCGCTTCGGGATCATCCACTGATTTTGGGGATGTATCAATAATCGCAACCTTCGCCACTTTCTCAGCTTGGATGATGACCTCTGAGATAACAAAGACGCCGATAAGCAATGGCACCAACGCCATGCCGCTTTCAAGCTCAGAGATACCCATCGTCATCTTGAACTGACCCGTGATGATATCCTCACCAATCAGGCCAACAAGCGCACCAAATAAGGTCGATAAAACACCCTTAATAATGCTGTCACTCACAACCGAGCCAATCACGACAAAGGCCATAAGATAGATGGCAAAATTCTCAGGTGGGCCGAATTGACGCGTAAAGGCCGCGACAGTCACAGCACCGAAAATCAAAACGATCTCGCCAAAATAATCACCAAAAACAGACGC
>DBMZ01000067.1:4258-22517 GCA_002299005.1 Alphaproteobacteria bacterium UBA685
CCATCTTGCATGGTCGCGGCCGAAGCCGCTGTCCCGGGCGTGTTAAATAAAATCGCCGCAATAGAGCCACCATAACGGCCAGACTTACCAATGACATACAAGAATGCCAAACCAGCAAGACCACCAATTTGATCATTATAAGCAATCAAAATCGGCAACATCATAGCAATCGCTGCCGCCGCTGTCAGGCCTGGCAAGGCACCAAATACAATACCAACCAATGCCGCCAAAGCAACAAAGATCAGAGCAAAGGGATCATTAAACAGAACCACAAAGCCACAAGAAATATCAAAGAAAATATTCAAAAAGCCAAGCGGTTCAAAAAACGCTTTTAGACCTTCACATTGGTTTTGAAACATCTTATTGGGCTCCTGTAATCCAGTTCGTATAAGGGCGCATGTCAATCAAGGCACCCTTTGGATCATTCAATAACATGACCCCCATAAATAAAGCTTGGAACGCAAATGCCAAAATAATGCCGGCCAAAATCATGACCAGCCAATTGCGTACACCAAAGGTATAAAGCATTGCGACTAATGTAAAAATAAGAGCTGTGAAATAACCAAATGCCCAAAATAGCGTGACAAAAATAAGACCGCATCCAATCACTGAGAAGATACGTTTTACGTCACTTTCTAAAAAACCATAACCATCTTTGAGATCGCCAGCACGGCCGGTAGCGGCGCGAATGGCTAGCCATAGACCACCAGCAGACAAACAACAGGCCAAAATCAGCGGCATGGTCCGTGGGCCAATCGCTTCTCTTGATGTCTCAATCGTAAAAGCCTGAAAAATAAAAAACAGCCCTAAAGCAAGGACTGCGGCGCTAACGCCATATTCGACTTTAATTTTGTATTTTTGGTAATCCAACACATCCCCCTTGAATCTCATCAACAAAGAGATCCCATCTCAAAGCAAAACGGGCCTAAATAAATAGGCCCGTCTGTATCAATTTATATCGCTTTACTGGTTAGCGATAATTTCAGCCACAACTGGGCCCATGACGTCAAACATAACGTCTTGTGCGGCTGTTGCGTCTGCTGCGCTTGTATAGAAGGCAGCTAGGCTGTTGCCCTTCATGTACTTCTGGTAGCCAGCAATGTCTGCGATGGCTTCAATCGCTGCACCTACGTCAGCTTTCACTTCATCTGACACGCCCTTTGCACCGAATAGGCACATGAGACCTGTGAACTCAACGCCTGGCGCGCCTTGCTCAGCAAATGTCATAAGATCAGGTGCCATTGGGTCACGGCTTGCACCAGCTGATGCCAATGCGCGGATGTCATTTTCGAAACCAGTGATTGTGTTCACACCACCCAATACGACGTCAACTGACTGTGAAACAAGGGCTGCACGTGCTTTTGAGCCACCTTTGAAAGGTACTTTTTTGTGCTTGATGCCTTTGCTGTCAAAGAACACGTGGCCGATTGTTGCGTGCATTGTTGCCGCACCAGATGTGCCCCATGTGATTTCGTCGCCAGATGCTTTTGCATTCGCGATGAATTCTTCCAAAGTTTGTGCTGGGTTTGATGTATGCACCTGCAATGATGTCACAAGCTGTGATGCACAACCTAGGTTTTCAAAATCATCTGGAATATGGTATGGGCGATCGTCGCCTTTTGCCAATTCACCAGCGATGAATGTACCGATGTTGATCATATATAGTGTGTGACCATCGCGCTCTTCGCCAAGAACAGCTGTTGCTGCTTTCTGACCTGATGCACCTGGTAGGTTCACGATATAAGCAGGCATGCCACCCATTGACGGTGCTTCATGCATGTATGATGCGAAACCGCGCGCTGTTGTATCTGTACCACCACCAGCTGAGAAGCCAACCATGATTTTAACTGGCTTTGATGGGTAATCAGCCATTGCTGCGCCACCGACAAGTAGTGAAGAAGCTGCAAGACCTGCAGCGATAAATTTAGCAAATTTCATTTAGTCCTCCCAAAAAAATGCTAAGATGTCTTGCCGGACTTCAAGATTTCAACCCTGAAATCAAAAAGCGAATTACCCGCAAAACTTAACGAACTCTTATATAATCCAACATCAGTGTGACCAGAGGTTTTGCCTATGTCTATTTTATTTATCTTAGAGACACATGCAAAAAACTGATGAGTCTATTAGGCAGAGTATTCTTGCAAAATATCTGTCAAAATTTGGATAAAATCTGCCTTCGCCGGATGCTCACGCATGTCTTTTGAAACGCAAATAGCATAGTCGATAGCAGGAGCATTTTCCAAGGGTAGCAAACGAATATCCGACAAATAGGCAGGGTCAATTGTTGACCGTTCAGCGACCATATACCCCAACCCTTGCCGCACAAGGCTAAGGCCGACATAAGCGTTTGAGACTTCATGTTTGATAGATAATTTATCGCCTGATTTGGCCAAAATATTTTCAATGGCCTTTTTGCCGGTCAAAGCTTCTTTGACCGAAATATAATCCTGTTCTTGCAAATCTTCTAATGTGACACTCTTTAATTTTGCGAGCGGGCTATTTTTGGAGACCACAACCCGACAGGTCATCGGCGTCACAGACACCACCTCGGCAAAATCAATATGCAGAGGCAGGGCAAAAACCCCGACATCAAACCTGTCTGATATCATCCGCCGGCGCAATTCGGTTCGTTTATTTGTTGCCAAATCAATCTTCAGATCTGGCCATTTTTTGCCAAGCCGCGCTAATGCCGGCACAACCAAACCAAGCGTACAGCGTGTTTGCGCCATCACCTTAAAGGGCAATGTCTCATTATGTTGCAGGGCACCTAGAATATTTGGCACCTCTGAATAGGTTGATAAGATACGTGATAATTCTGGATAGAGAAGCTCAGCTTGCGGGCTTGGAATCAGTGTTTTTTTATCTCTGAAGAAAAGCGCTGAGCCAAATTCCTCTTCTAATTGTTGCAGCAAGCGCGAGGCGGCTGGCTGGCTCAAATTCATTTCTTGAGCGGCCAGTGTGAGCGAGCCTTGCTCCATCGTTAAAATGAAGGCACGGATTGACTTTATAGAGGGCATATAAAAAACTTATGGTATTTGGTAAAATGACTCTCTTATTATGACTGAATTGAACAGGCCTTCCAGCAAAAACTTACCCGCAAGGGCAAACTTTACCGCAAAGGATAAAACAATGAGTGTTAACGCGCCCTTATCTGACCTTGTCGTGATTGATTTCACCCACGTGCTAGCAGGGCCTGCTTGTTCTTATTATCTAGGTCTGCTTGGTGCGAGGGTCATCAAAATTGAGAGCCCGCATAAGGGAGATGCTATCCGTCATCGCGGTGGCACAGATGCACAAGGTGCGGCCAAGGGCATGAGCACATCTTATGTGACACAAGCCGCAGGAAAGAACGCCATCACCTTGGATTTATCAACAGAAGACGGCATCGCCAAACTGCACCAGCTATTGGCACAGGCAGATGTGTTTGTTGAGAATCACACACCAAAGATGATGCAAGACTTAGCGCTTGATGAGGCACGTCTTTTGGCCAAGCACCCGCATTTGATCTATTGCTCTATGACAGGCTATGGCAGAGGCGGGCCACAAGAAAATAGCGCGGCTTATGATGTGAATATCCAAGCCTCTTGCGGCATTATGGATGCCACCGGCACAAGTGAAAGCGGCCCTATTCGTACCGGCGCCCCTATTATGGATTATGCCACCGGCCTATCGGCGAGCTTTGCGATTTGCGCGGCTCTGCACCAAAGGGGGCAAACAGGACAGGGGAGTTTTGTGGATGTCTCAATGCTAGAGACAGGCCTTGCATTGATGAGTTCCACCATCACCGATTATCTTGCGACCGGCAATGCGCCGCAAAGACGTGGCAACCTTGCCAATAGCCGGTCACCAGGTGCGGGCAGTTTTCCTTGCAAAGAGGGCATTTTATCCTTGGGCGTCAATGAAGATGCGCATTTTACCTATCTTGCTAACGGCCTTAACAGAGCTGATCTTCTCACTGACCCACGTTTTAAAGACAGGCCTGCGCGCAAAGAAAACGCTGATGTGCTTGTCACAGAGATTGAACAGACCTTGCAACAAAAGACAGCCGCCGAATGGGAGCCAATTTTGCAAGGGGCAGGCGTTCCGTGCGCGCGGCTTCGCACCCTGCCAGAGGCGCTCGAATCAGAGCAAGTACAGACACGCGGCTTTATCCAAACCCTATCAGATGGCACAAAAGTACCGACCTTGCCATTTCGCATTGGAGGTGCCAAAGCCTATCCGCCAAGCACAGATGCCCCGTCCCTTGGCGCAGATAATGACGCCTTTGATGAAATATTAGCCGCCATCACCGATAAATAGGAATCAAGGCAAGATGACTAGGCATAGATGCGTTAAGCAAAACTGATTTCCACCGAACCAAAGGGGCCAAAATCAGCCTGAATATGCGCACCGGACGGGCATTCAACCGGGCGAATAAAGCTGCCTGATAAGATGATTTGCCCGGGCTCAATGCGCTGGCCATAATGCGCCATGCGCCTTGCAAGCCAAACAACACTTTCAACAGGGTCATTCAACACCCCTGCCCCAAGACCTGTCTCTTCAACCTCATCATTGCGCGCAGTAATTGCCCCCACCCAGCGCAAATCAAACGCCTCAATGCTATGGCGCTCATGCCCTAGCACGACACCGGCATTGGCAGCATTATCGCTGATTGTATCAAAGACTTTGCGCGTCATGCCTGTCGCCTTATCAAGGCGTTCAATACGTGTATCGAGAATTTCAATCGCCGGTGCCACATAGTCTGTGGCCGCAATCACATCTTCGCGCGATACATCAGCCCCGCCAAGCGATGATTTCATCACAAAGGCAATTTCTGTTTCAATACGCGGCTGAATAAAGCGCCCCTTTGGCACCGTATCACCGCACGCAAACACCATATCATCAAATAAGATACCGCTGTCGGGGATATCAATATTCAACGCATATTGCATCGCCTTAGACGTGAGGCCAATTTTCCAGCCCACAATTTGGCGACCTTGTGCCATTTTGGCGTGATAGATGGCATTTTGTATCGCATAGGCATCATCCATATCCATCTCTGGATATTGCTTAGTCAAAAGGCCAATCTGGGCCCCTTTGGCTTCTGCCTCTAGCAAATCTGCGGCGGCTTTTTGATGCTCTTCTGGCTTCATAGCACTTCATCCTCAATCTTATTGCGCAAGGTGCCGATACCGCTTACCTCAACCTCAACCACATCACCTGGCGCTAGATATTGCGGCGGCTCAAGGCGGGCGCCTGAACCTGTGGGCGTGCCTGTGACGATGATATCACCTGGCGCCAATGTCATGAAGGTTGAGATATATTCAATCTCGCGGCGGATAGGGTGCATCATACGCGCCAGCACATCATCTTGGCGCACCTCACCATTGACGCGGGTGATAATCCGCGCATCATCCAGCTGTGAGGCCTCTTTAAATGGCACCAGCCATGGGCCAATCGCGGCTGAATTATCCCAATTCTTACCTTGTGTTACGTTGAATTTTGCATGGCGCACCCAATCGCGGATGGTGCCCTCATTACAGATGGTCAGCGCGGCGATGTGGTCATAGGCATCATCTTGGTGAATGCGCCGGCCAGCTTTGCCAATCACAATCGCAACCTCGCCTTCATAATCCAATTGGTGGCTTTCAGGGGGGCGGATAAGGGCGCCATCATGGCCTGTGAAACCAGAGGCAAAACGCGGAAATAGAGACATATATTTCGGCTGCTCAGAGCCATCCTTATATTCCGCATTTCGGTCAGGAAAATTCACCCCCACACATAAGATACGGCGCGCATTTGGTAGCACCATCTCATAGGTGAAATCTGTATGGCTAACAGACCGTGCCTTGGCCGCCTCTGCCAGCGCATCAAGCCCATCTGCCTGCACCACATCTAGCAATGTTGGCCATTGTGGGAAATGGTCATCTAGCGCGATAACCCCTTCATCTGTGACCGCGCCATAGCCTGTTTGGCCCTTGGCCGTGAAAGTCGCAAACCGCATCATGGGGCAATAATCGGACTTGCTTGAATATCCGACTCCTTTGTTTCAACATCGACGAAAACAGAGCCATGCTTAAACCAGCTTTCAGGCGCCGGCGCGCCCCATAGGGTCTGTCTTTGTGGGTCTTGTAAATCCCATTTTATCGGCTCAAAATCTGGATCGACGGTCTGATAGTCGGAACAATAAATCTCAATCCGGTGCCCATCAGGGTCTAGAATATATAAAAAGAACGCGTTTGATATGCCATGACGCCCCGGACCACGTTCAATATTTGCCACATAGCCTGTGGTTGCCATCAAATCGAGCAAATCGATAATATTCAGCGGCGTCGGCACCCAAAAGGCGACGTGATGCATGCGGGGGCCTGTGCCATTTGTGAAAGCCATATCATGGACACCGCCTTTTCGATGCATCCACGCCGCCCATAATTTTTTACTCTCATCATCTTCTGTATATTCGGTGACGCGAAACCCAAAATCTGAATAGAACGCAACCGACGCATCCACATCATGGCTAAAGCAGTTAAAATGATCGATACGAAGCGGCTTTACCCCGCGATAAAGCTCATATGTCTGATGGATAGATGGCAGACGATCCATCTTATGATAAAACTCGAGCGGTATCCCCATATTATCAGACGTCAAAAGCGTCTTGCCCTGATAGGGGCGCTCTACAAAGCTCGTCGGGCGCCCTTTGGATTTGAAATAAGCCTCAGCCTTATCAACATCTGCCTCATCAAAGGTCTTAAAGCCTAGCACCTCAACTGAACCTGGCTGGTCTGATTTTTGCAGGATGATAGAATGATGCCCGCGCTCTTCCATCGCCCGCAAATAGATATGTGTATCACTCTCATCTGTGACTTGCAGGCCCAGAATTTCGGTGTAAAACCGTTTTGACACTGCTAAATCTTTGACATTCAGGCACAGATGACTAAGGCGTATCGTGTTGAAATCTGGATAAAGGTTTGGTGCTGGAATAGGCATTAAAGCGCTCCCAATTTCGTAATTTTATGCTGTCCTGTCGCAAAGCCAATATGTTTTTGTTCCATATAAAACTCAAATGACCAATCGCCGCCATCACGGCCAATGCCGCTTGCCTTGACGCCGCCAAATGGGGTTGGCAGATGGCGGACATTCTCTGAATTGACCCAAATCATCCCCGCCTCAAGCGCATCAGTCATACGCAAAGAGCGCGTTAAATCATTCGTCCATAAATAGGCCGTCAGCCCATAGGTGGTATCATTCGCTAATGCGAGCGCTTCTTCTTCAGTGGCAAAAGGAATAGAGGTCAGAACGGGGCCAAAGATTTCTTCTTGGGCGATACGCATATCATTGGTCGCATGCGTAAACAGGGTCGGGCGCACAAAATAGCCTTCATCCCCAAGGCTCTCTCCACCAGCGGCAATGAACGCGCCATCTTGTTTGGCGATATCAAAATAGCTTGTCACCTTGTCAAAATGCTCTTGTGTTACCAGCGGGCCAACCTCTGTTGCGGGGTCTAGCGGATGGCCGACCTTAATATTATTCACCCGCGCGATAAGTTTTTCTTCAAATTCATCTTTGATCGTATCTTGCACCAACAGGCGTGATGAGGATGTGCATCTCTCGCCATTAATCGAATAAATCATGAATATAACCGCATCAAGCGCGCGTTCTAAATCCGCATCATCAAAGACAATTACCGGGTTCTTGCCACCAAGCTCTAGGTGATTACGCTTCAGCGTATCTGCGCCTTGTTTGGTAATAAGACTGCCTGTGCGGCTCTCGCCCACAAAGGCAATGGCCTTGATCTTGGGATGCGCGCACAATGCCTTACCAGCATCCTCGCCAAAGCCATTAACCGTATTTAGCACACCCGGCGGCAGGCCTGCCTCTTCGGCAATCTCCACCAGCAAGCGCGCGGTCAAAGGCGAGGCCTCAGCCGGCTTATGAACCACCGTACACCCTGCGGCAAGGGCTGGTGCTATCTTCCAAGTTGACAGCATAAAGGGCGTATTCCACGGGGTAATCACCCCAACCGGCCCAATTGGCACACGCGTTGTCACATTCATCAAAGTCGGTGATTTCAGATGCTGTCCATCACGCGCTTGCACGATTTGATCGGCAAAATAGCGGAAATTCTCAGCACCACGAAGGGCCGCTTTTGACATAAATTTATACGCTTGGCCCGTGTCCCAACATTCGCATAAAGCGATTTCTTCGGCGCGCGCCTCAATACCCTCTGCGATACGTATTAAAACCTTCTTTCGCTCAAGGGCTGGCATATCACGCCATGCGGCAAAGGCATCATGCGCCGCCATCGCCGCTTTATCGATATCAGCTGCCGTACCATGCGCGACCTCACAGATAATTGTTTTATCAACAGGCGCGTGAGAGGCAAACACCCCGCCTGCCCCTGCCACATCTTGACCAGCGATACGGTTTAAAATGCCCGCATCTTTAAAGCGCGCAAGATAGCCATTTAACTTAGCTATATTGTCATTAAGAACGCTCATGACTTATCCTTCCATATGGTCGCGGATATTGCCGAATTTTGGGGCAAGATCCGCATCTATATCGCGCATTTCGGCTGATAGGGCAATTGAATAGCCGGCCATCGCAGGCGCGGTAAACTCTTTTAAGGTGGCGAAAATCTCTGCCATCGCTTCTTGCTTCACCGCATCAGGGCGCCCTGCCCGAAGGCGCACAGATAAATCGATAAAGCCATGTTTTGGGTTACCATCTGCCATCGCATAATGATCAACACGCAACGCACGCACACGCACCCCAGCGGTTGGAAATGTCTGGCTTGTCTCAGCATAGGCGCGGATAGCCTCGCACAAGGCGGCGATATCAATAATGTCTTCTAGATTGGCTGAATAGTCGATGTGAAAATGTGCCATTCGCGCTCCTTCGCATGATGGTGCTTTGGTTACAATATATAAGCGCCTTATTGTCACTCAGGTGATAAGGAAACCTTAATGGCCCGCATTATCGCCCGCAATATCGCTTATAATTCCTCGCACAATATCCCCTACCTCTTCACCTGATGTGCGCAAACCATGCTTTCGTGCTTCATTTGGATAGGCATTAAACACCGTGCCAAAAGATGGCCGTGCCTTAATCGCCTGCCACCAGTCTTTGAGATGCGGGAACCCCTCCCACAAGAACGCAAAACTCAGCTCTTCTAGGCGTGAGACAAAGGGCGTTAATGCCGCATCTGCTAGGCCATAAGTCTCGCCTGATAAAAATCGCTGCTCTGCCAGCGCATCTTCCATATCAGATAGCATTTGATAGAGCGTCTTAATCCCTTTTTGCGTTGCCGGCGCCATAATGCCTTGTTCGACCACTTGGCGTCTTGCCGCGCGGCGCGTCTCATCGGGGATATCTGCATAATAGACCGCAAGCTGTTCAGCTGTTTTGGTCAGAACTTCCTTGCGCCGGAAGACACCATAGGTCACCGCCCCTGTTGCTGGCAGATATAAATCATCTGCTTTTTTCATCCAAGCGGCAATGCGCGCCCGCAAAAGCGCATCATCAGGCAGAAGGCGCGGCCCCTCAAAAGCCTCTTCGCAATAAGTCATGATGATAGAGGATTCGATAATTACCTGCCCCTCATGCACCATCGTTGGCACCACCGCATTCGGGTTCATCGCCAAATAGGCAGGCGTCACCAAATCACCTGCGTCTCTATCCAGCACGCGATGCATGAAATCAACACCCTTTTCAGCCAGCGTCAATCGCACCTTATAAGCACAAGTCGCGGTCGGGAAATAATATAGCTCCAACAATGCACACACCTTATTTTTACCAGATAATAACAGCCAGCTTTTCATCATGACTATGATAGTCAATAGAGGGATTCAAGAGTTGCGGTTTTTTGCCACCCTGTCAAACGTAGAAGGGCGTTAATTTAGCGCATTTCAAATTTAACGATCCTCCCCCTTTAAACTATCAATCAGCCAATCAATTCTCAAAAGAGCAACATCGGCTGATTTTGACCGCCATAGATAATCATGCCATCCTGATATTCTGGACAAGAGAAAATGAGCAGTATGAGGGAGGCAGGATGATGTCCTTGAAATTGATTTACTTTAAAATGCGCGCTTTGGCAGAGGCACCACAAATGTTAATGCGCCATCATAATGTGGCCTATGATTATGTGATGTCATGGGATCATTTCGATGATGTTTGGGCCAATGTAAAGCCAACCATCGCCTTTCGCCAATTACCCATGCTAGAGGTTGATGGTACGCATCAGATTTGTCAGAGCATCGCCATTATGAGCTATATTGAGAGATATGCTGGCATTGCCTTAACAGACCCTGTCCAACAGGCACAAGCTGCCGCCATTACACAAAGCGCGCAAGAATTATTTGCGCCCCTGAACCCGGCTGTGAACTTTGCCGTCGGCGATGATTTTACAGCCAAGCGTGAGGCGATGCGTGATATGCTTGTGGGGCGTTTTGCTGATTTGGTGCGTTGTTTAGATGTCTATGAGGGGCGTTTCTTTTTCGATGACATGCCGCGTTCAGCCGAATTTGCCGCCTATCACCATCTCGATCTTTCACGCCATTTAGACCCGGGCATTCTGTCACAATTCCCGCGCCTCGAAGCCTTCGTAGCAGATATAGAAGCCCTGCCAGCAATTGCGGCCTATCTAGCAGAGCGACCAGCGTTAATAGATGTTGGCATCGCGCCTAAATTAGTGATTGAGGGCGCACCTCATCCAACAGGGGTTCATAAGACCTAACAGCCATTTATGGCCAGTCGCACTTTTACCCAAAAAGGGGCAGGGCCACCAAAAGCCACCCTGCCCCCTTAAGCGATATTACGCATCTTGTCCGACGATTTGGCGCTGATGGCCTAGCCCTTCAATATGCAATTCCATGACATCCCCTTCTTTGAGGAACACAGGCTCTGGCTTCATGCCTAACCCGACGCCTGGCGGAGTGCCTGTTGAAATCACATCACCTGGGTGAAGTGTCATCAGCTGTGATAGATGCGAGATAATTTCAGCGACGGTGAAAATCATCGTCGAGGTATTGCCTGTCTGCATGCGCTTGCCATTCACATCAAGGCTCATCGACAAATTCTGTGGATCTGCCACCTCATCAGCGGTCAAAAGAAACGGGCCAATCGGGCCAAATGTATCGCATGATTTGCCCTTGGTCCATTGCCCTGAAAGCTTGGCCTGATAGTGACGCTCTGAGACATCATTAGCGATAAAATAGCCGCCCACATAATCAAGCGCCTCTTCCACCGATACATATTTACAAGGCTGTGAGATGACAACGCCAAGCTCTACCTCCCAATCTGTTTGGGTGGAACCGCGCGGCAACATCACCATATCATTTGGGCCAACCACAGCAGAGGTCGCCTTCATAAATAAAATCGGGTTTTTGGGAATAGGCGCCCCTGTTTCGGCCGCATGGTCTGAATAATTCAGGCCAATACACATAAATTTGCCAATCCCGCCAACACAAGCGCCCAAGCGCGGATTACCTTCGACAATCGGCAAGCTGTTAAGGTCAGCCGCCTTCATCGCGTCAAGCCGGCTAAAGAGTGCCATGCCATTAATATCATCAACCACAGATGATAAATCGCGGATATTGCCCTCGCCATCAATCGCGCCCGGCTTTTCTGCGCACATATCGCCATAACGAACTAGTTTCATAACGTCCCTCTTTACTTGTTTTGCCCCAAAATGAGGCGTCTAATGCTAGATGGTCCAACCACCATCAATGATAAATTCCTTGCCCGTAACAAAGGCGCTTTCATCTGATGCCAGATACACAGCCATGGCGGCAATTTCTTCTGGCTTGCCAATACGGCCCATCGGTTGGCGATTGATAAAATCTTGCATCGCTTTATCGAAATCACCAGTCGCCCGCATCCGATCATGAAGCGACGGGCTCTCAACCGTACCGGGGCAAATGCAATTACAGCGCACACCTGTTGTCACATAATCACGCGCCACAGACTTGGTCAGGCCAATCACCGCCGCCTTTGTGACACCGTAAATAAAGCGATTTGGCACCCCTGCAACAGATGAGACCACAGATGACATATTCACAATCGAGCCTGTCTTGCGCGCAATCATCCCCGGCAGAGCGGCACGAATGGTGCGGTACATTGACCGCACATTAAGGTCCATGCCCATCTCCCATTCATCATCATTTGATTCAAGCAAAGTGCCAGCATGCACAAACCCTGCGCAATTAAACAGAATATCAGGCTCAGCGCGTGCCACCCCCTCTTTGACAGACGCATCATCGCAGGCATCAAGATGAAAGACGCTCACACCGCTAAGGCCCATCGCCTCCAATTCGGCTAGCTTTTCATCATTAATATCTGTCGCAAAGACGCGCGCGCCCTCTTTTGACATGGCGATTGTTGTGGCAAGGCCAATCCCTTGCGCCGCCGCGGTTACAAGCGCTGTTTTGCCATCGAGGCGTCCTGTTTTATCTGCCATAGGAATAATCACCCTCACCTGATTGAACGAGCTTTTTATAAGCTTGCCACTTTGCGGGCATGTTGCAAGCACTAATCAGCTTAAACCGCTTTTGAGTTTCACCTTGACAAGCAGCGGCCCTCATCTCCACAGTTTTAGTGCCATATTGGCCAATCAAATTGAAAAGGTGAGTTTGTACTATGTCTGATTTCATTCGCTTAAATGAGGCCGATAATGTGGTCACCGCCACCGCTAGTCTGGAAGCAGGCATCGCCATCGAAGACACAGTCACAAACAGCCTTATTCCGCGCAATCACAAAATCGCCACAACAGACATCAAAACAGGCGAGCCTGTGATTAAATATGCACAAATCATTGGCTATGCCTCAGAGGATATTACAGCAGGCAGTCATATTCATACCGACAATGTGGCCTTTCGGAATACCGAACAAGATTACGAATTTTCAACTAACCTATCAGCCATACCGATGGTGCCAGAGGCAGAGCGCGATCATTTCATGGGCTATCGGCGCCCGAACGGCAAAGTTGGCACGCGCAATTATATTGGCATCCTGACATCCGTGAATTGCTCAGCCACCGCCGCGCGCATGATAGCCTCTCATTTTGGGCCAGAAGAGCTTGCGCATTATCCAAATGTCGATGGGGTCGTCGCCTTTGTGCATGGCACAGGGTGCGGCATGGCAGGCCAAGGTGAAGGCTTTGAGGCATTGCAACGCGTGATGTGGGGCTATGCGCGCAATCCAAATCATGTTGGCGTCATCATGGTAGGGCTAGGCTGTGAGATGAACCAAATTGATTGGCTATTAGAAGCCTATGGCCTTCAGCAGGGCCCGCTTTTCAAAACGATGAATATTCAAGACACGCAAGGGCTTGCCAAAACGGTTGAAACAGGCATCGCGATGGTCAAAGACATGCTGCCAGAGGCGAATAAATCAGTGCGCGAGCCCTGCCCTGTCTCTGAGCTAATGGTGGCTTTGCAATGTGGCGGCTCTGACGCGCTATCAGGGGTGACAGCCAATCCGGCCCTTGGCTATGCGTGCGATTTGTTGGTCGCACAAGGCGGCACAGGTGTGCTGGCAGAAACCCCTGAAATTTATGGCGCAGAGCATCTATTAACGCGCCGTGCGCTCACAGAAGATGTTGGCCGCGATCTGATTGGGCTGATACATTGGTGGGAGGATTATACCGCGCGCAACAAAGGCTCGATGGATAACAACCCTAGCCCCGGCAATAAAAAAGGCGGGCTCACGACCATCTTGGAAAAGTCACTTGGCGCGGCGGCCAAAGGCGGCACAACGCCGCTAACCGGTGTCTATAAATATGCTGAGCCTGTGACCGCCAAAGGGTTCACCTTTATGGATTCACCCGGCTATGATCCCGCCTCGGTCACAGGGCAAATTGCCAGCGGCTGTAACCTTGTGACCTTCACCACAGGGCGCGGTTCTGCCTTTGGCTCAAAGCCAGCACCTTGCATCAAAATTGCCACCAATACCGAGATGTATAACCGCCTAGAGCCTGATATGGATATTAACGCAGGCGCGATGTTAACGCATGGCCAGACCTTAGAAGAAAAAGGGCGCGAGATTTATCAGATGCTGATTGATGTGGCATCTGGCAAGCAATCCAAATCCGAAGCCCAAGGCCTTGGCGATTATGAATTCGTGCCTTGGCAAATTGGCGCAACAATGTAGGAAGAGGCTTATCTTAACGCCTCATCCACACTCTTGCTAATCTACACGCTATGACATAAAGATTTTATCGTAGGTTTTGCGCAGTTCGTTTTTCTGAACCTTACCCATGGTGTTACGCGGCAATGCCTCAACAAAGAAAACGCTCTTTGGGCATTTGAACTTGGCCAATCTTTGTTGCAACGGTGAAAGGATTTGCTCCGCCGTTAGCGCAACGCCCGGCTGTGGCACAATAACGGCGATGACAGCTTCACCAAAATCAGGGTGGGGCACACCGATAATTGCCGATTCAGTGATACCATCCAGCTCATCAATTTCAGATTCCACCTCTTTGGGATAGACGTTATAGCCGCCCGAAATCACCAAATCCTTGGACCGACCGATAATAGTGACGTAACCATCATCATCGATTTGCGCGATATCCCCTGTGATAAAGAAGCCATCATCACGAAATTCCTCAGCTGTTTTTTCAGGCATACGCCAATAGCCTTGGAAAACATTCGGGCCATATACCTCAAGATTGCCGATCTCCCCCCTTGGAAGCAACTCACCTGTTTCAGGGTGGACCACGCGCAATTCGATGTTTGGCAAGGGAAATCCAACCGTTCCTGCGCGGCGTTCACCGTCATAGGGGTTAGATGAGCTCATCGTGGTTTCTGTCATGCCATAGCGTTCGAGGATACGTTGACCTGTTTTGGCCTCAAATTCGCGATGCGTTTCTGCCAATAGCGGCGCACTACCAGATACGAATAAGCGCATATGCCCAAGATTTTCAGGGCTACAGCGTTCATCAGCCAGCATGCGTGTATAAAAGGTGGGGACACCCATCATCGTTGTCGCCTCCCCAATTCTGTCCATCACAACATCTATGTCGAACTTAGGAAGGAAAATCATTGACGCGCCAACATTTAACGACACATTGACGGCCACGAATAAACCATGCGCATGGAAAATAGGCAGCGCGTGCAACAACCTGTCCTGTGCGGTAAAGCGCCATGCTTCTGACAGGCTTTGGGCATTGGAAAGCAGGTTTTTGTTGCTTAGCATCGCCCCTTTTGAGCGGCCCGTTGTCCCAGATGTATAAAGGATTGCCGCCAAATCATCAGGCCCGCGTTCAGCCACAGGGCACGTCGTTGACGCCGCTATGGCCGCCGCCATCAAACTGCCATTAGACGTCTCTCCAAGCGTGAATAACCGGGCCTTGTGCTTGGCACAAATCGGAGCCATTTGGTCTGCCGCCTTTATCGATGAGACAACAACGGTTGGCTCCGCATCACCAATGAAATAGTCCATTTCAGCCGGCATGTAGGCTGTATTCAAAGGCAGGAAGAGCGCGCCTATACGCAAACATGCCAAATAAAGCGCCAAAGCCTCAACCGACTTTTCGCACTGCATCGCAACACGATGGCCAGGTTCAACCCCTGCATCGCGCAAAATATTGGCAATTTGACCTGATAGCAAAAACAGCTCTTGGCCAGAAACTTCGGATTGATCGGCGCGTATCAAAACAGCGTCTGTCCGCATCTCCAGCGGGGCTACCAGCGCATCAAATAACATGTTCATAAATTTACTATTCCCTAACGGCCTTTGAATTCAGCTTTGCGTTTTTCCATAAACGCTTTGCGTCCTTCAACATAATCTTCAGAGGCAAAACAGGCGGCGACCATTTCATCACATTTTGCCAAATCACGTTTTGCCGGGTCGGCTTGCATGACCTGTGTTGCAATGAATTTCATCGTCTGAATCGTTAAGGGGGCATTGCCAGCGATTGTGTCTGACAAGGCTTCAATGCGTGCCACCAGATCGTCTTCTGCGACGACCTCTTGGACGAAACCGATGCGCAAGGCTGTATCCGCGTCAATCGATTTTGCCGTAAACATAAGTTGCTTGGCAGAGCCAGCGCCCACCGCATTTACCAAACGGCGAATAGCATCAAACGGATAGCCAAGGGCCAGTTTCGCCGCAGGCATGGCAAAACGTGATTTATCAGACGCCACGCGGATATCGGTACAGGCGGCCAAGTTTAAACCCCCACCAATACAGTGACCATTGATCATGGCCATTGTCGGCTTTGGGTAGTTTTCAATCGTATCATAAACAACCTTCAGGCGTTCATTATAGTGATCAGTCGCCTCTTTTGAGCCGCGTTCTTTTTCAAATTTTGAAATATCCGCACCTGACACAAAGGCTTTCCCCCCTTCGCCAGATAGGATGACAACACGCACATCGTCATTGTCCTTAAAGGCGTTAAGGGCAACCTCGACGGCGTCCCACATGTCTAAGGAGACAGCATTATGTCGCTCAGGGTTGTTAAAGATGATATGGCCAACGGACCCTTTTATCAGGCCTTTGATTTTTTCTGTTGGTAGCTCTAGTTCGATGTTCATGCCAGTTACTTTCGATTTATACGATGGAATTATCTTTAAGGTTGCCCGCTTCATCAGCGTCGATCCCTAATTCTTCTAAAATTTCTAGCGTGTGTTGACCGCGTGTTGGCGGCGTGCCTACCAGCTGTGATGGTGTGCGGGTCAGTTGCACAGGTTGCCCCATCGCATGCGTGTCACCAAAAGGCACAGTATGAAGCGGTTGCGCAATGCCCAAATGCTGAACCTGCGGGTCGGCAAACATTTCGTCAATTTTATAAATTGGCCCACATGGCACGCCCGCGGCAGTAAGAGCATCCACCCATTCAGCACTTGTTTTGGTAGCAATAATATCCGCAATCTCAGCGTTCAGGCGTTCACGATTTTCGCGCCTATCTGCGTTTGTTTTATAATCATCATGTTCAAACCATTCTGGCTTGCCCAAGGCATCACATAAACGACGCCAAGTCTCGTTACCCGCCACGGCAATGTTAACAGCGCCATCTTGCGTTAAAAAACGGTTTGTTGGCAGACTGGTTGGATGCTCATTCCCAACTTGCGGTGCAACTTCTTCCTTCATTAGCCAACGGGCCGCTTGGAAATCCAGCATGAACGCCTGTGATTGTAGTAATGAGGTGTGGAGCCATTGCCCCTCGCCTGACTTCTCTCGTTCAACCAAGGCGGTTAATATGCCCAAGGCACAAAATAGACCAGCGGTTAGATCAGCAATGGGAATACCAACGCGCATTGGCCCGCCCTCAGGGTCGCCCGTGATTGACATTAACCCCCCCATGCCTTGCGCGATTTGATCAAATCCGGGTCGTTTCGCATAAGGGCCTGTTTGTCCAAAACCTGAAATACTCGCCAAGATTACTTTGGAGTTCACAGCCTTAAGGCTCTCATAATCAATGCCTAGCCTATCCTTCACATCAGGGCGAAAATTTTCCACGACAACATCAGCTGTTTTCACAAGCTTCAGAAAAATATCTTTGCCTTCATCTGATTTCAGGTTCAGCGTCAGGCTCCGGCGATTACGTTGCAGGTTTTGCCAGTCAGGCGTGTTACGCCCCGCGCCAAGTGCGCCATCAGCCTCAAGCGATTCTGGCTGTTCAATTTTGATGACATCTGCGCCCCAATCACCCAATTGACGCACAGCCGTTGGACCAGAGCGAACACGCGTTAAATCAAGAACGCGGATATGGGACAGTGCGGCAGATGCGGGTTGATGTGGCATATTACTCTCCGTAGTGGCACGATAAGTATCTGGAATATCTTCAACAAAATGGGCGCTTGTTAGGTGCAGATGGCAAATTATCAAAAATATCTGGCGCTGTTTTCACGTCCATCAGTCACTTAATTTTAGCGTCTTTTGGCGAATAACCACATGATCTGTGCAGATACATGTATCACTATCGTGCATAGCACCAAATGTAGGAAGAAGCGTATCTTACTCTTTTTTCTGCATACGCTTTCGAAGCGTTCTTATGCCAATGAAAAGCCCAAGAGCCACGGCGGCAAGTATAAATGTATCGCCGTGAGATACACGCTCGCCGCTAAATAATGCTGTTATGGTGTCAAATATATTCATAATGATCTCAGCTTACACATCACCGCAAAATCGACAAGAAAAATTCCTCATTTTTTGATGACCCAGCCTGCTGGTTTTTTAATGGCTCTCGCATCTCGTAATTCATTGTTATCAAGCGCTGATAATGATAGATATAAATCTCTAAATTAGGGTTATCAAATGCGTAAGTGCGCCTAAAGACATT
>DBMZ01000067.1:22682-26682 GCA_002299005.1 Alphaproteobacteria bacterium UBA685
AGAAGTTTAATATGTTACGTGCAAAAAGTGGATTTTCGCTGATAGAGTTGCTTGTCGTGGTGGCCATTATTGGCATCTTAGCGGCCGTTGGCTTAACAGGGTATCAAGCCTATATCAACCAATCACGAGATGCCACAGCGCAGGCAGATTTTGAACAGCTTCAGCGTATCGTTGAAACCGATATGATGGCTATTTCAAACAGCATCTCTGCGCGTTCGGATATGGCGCAATCCATGACAGAGCCGCCACGTTGCGAGACATGGCGCGACACCATCATGACAGAGATTAATAGTAGCAAACAAAACCCCTTTGGTGGCACCTTGCTTGTTGATGGCAATAATTGCGGCACCCTTGATAATCAAAGCAGTTGCACATCAGGCGGCGCGCGTGAATGGCAAAGGGGCCAGTTCCTTTTATCTTGTGCCAATGAATGCGCGCGCACGGATGAGGCCGCTTTTCGCTTGATGATCTGTTTGTGCCGCGATGAAGCAACATGCGAGACGACCGCTTCTACCAATATGAATTTATGTGTTACGCCGCCAAATGGCGCTGTTTGTTAGGGGAGCATGATGATGCTGAAATTCTGGAAAATGGCTTTGATATTCGCTTTTATGGGGCCCGCTATTATCACAAGCGCCATAATCACAAGCGCAAATGCCCAGTCGGTATTTTCGGTTGGTACAGGCGAGATGCCAAACCCATTCTTTATTAACCCTGCGACAGACCCTGATTTAAATCCGGCCGCAGGTCTGGCCGCGATGGCACCCTTCACTGATAGAGGGGCCTTTGCCGCCAACACCTCTTATCAGGCCGGTGATTACATCACCGTTGGCGGTGTCGAATATGTTGTGAGAAGCGCGATGGTATCAGGCGCTAGTTTTGCCAGCGATATCACAGCCGGGCGTTTTGTGCTAAGAGGGATCGCCTCTGATAGCTTTTATAATGGCGCACGTTTTCTGAGCGTCGGCAGCTATAGCAATTCGGGCATATGGACAACAAATACCAGCTATTCAATTGGTGATAAGGTCACCCATAATGGCATCAGCTATATCGCCTCAGAAAATCATACAAGCGGTGTATTCGCCGCTGATAGCAATGCCGGCTATTGGGTACTAGAACAGACCGCCCCTAGTTTGTCCAAATTCTTAGCACCTTCGCCTGTTGGCGGTATATGCGAGGATTTTGACGCTGTCTTCAACAAAGGCAAAGGCACCTATACAATCGCGATGCCGTTTTTCAAGGCCAATTTGAATAATACCGGCACAGATTTGGATGGTACGCTGAACCTGTCTATGACATTTGATTGGGAAAAAGAGGATATTGCGATGGCAGGTGACGTCGCCCTTACAAGCTACCCTGCCAACAAGCCCGGCGGCGGGTCTTTTACCATAAGAGATGGGTCATCTGATTGGACGGTCTTTAGCTTCCATACAGGCGGTAAATGCGGCCATTTTAAAGCGGCCCACAGCGGTAGCGGCTATGCGCTGCCTAACCAAACATGCTTTAGCAGCACCATGATCAGCCTCTATGTAGATGTCCAATTTTACCAAAAGGGTAGCAAGTTCTTACCCGTTGCACAGATCTACCCTGTCTCGCCCTCATCCTATCTGAATGATTTTGAATTCTACAATTCGATTTTCAACGATAATGGCTGTAACGCCAATACAAAAGAACATTACGGGCCTGCCATTGGTGGCAGTATGGAGGCAAAATAACATGAAAATAGCACTCTCACTTATCGCGGTTATCGCTGTCCTTGCCATTGGCGCTGGCTCTTACCTCTATTTCGTGCCCTCAGCAGATGACCCGACGGCCAATTTTTCTGATACGAAGCGGGCGGCCATAGAAGCGCGCGCCGAAAAGCAGGCACAAGATGCTGGCAAAGAGACTCAAATGGTTGATGATGTCATGAAGGCAAAGGCCGCACAACAGCAGAGCCAATAGCCAAGACTATGCGGTCTTTCTTTTGTGCCATTTGGATAATGATGATCGCGCTTACCAGCGCCTCATTATGGCACAATGACGCGCTTGCAGGTGAAGACCTTGAAGAACGCATCTCGGCCCTTTACCAAAAGGTGTATGAAGACCCCAGCAATGTCGGGTTAAATCTTGAGCTTGTCCGCACACAGATATTGATCCGCGATTATAAAGGCGCCTCAGGCACATTAGAGAGGTTGCTGATTATCGCACCTGATAATATCGCGGCACAATTACTAATGGCACAGGTCAAAATCGCTTTGAAAAACTTCTCTGAAGCCAAAGTGATATTGGTGAATGTCATAGATGATAGAACCGTTGATGCCATCAATAAACGCCGCGCCGAGACCTTGCTTCAAACGATTGACCAGCTCACAGATGGCCTATCATGGCAGGCAAGTATCGAGACCAATTTGGGCATCTCGCAGAACCCTGAAAATAAGCCCTCAAAGACGGCCTATAGCCTGTATTTGCCGACCACGCCTATCGATGTTTCTGGTGCCTCTCAGGAATTTAGAAGCATCACGGCATCAGGCACGTTAGAACAGCGGTTTAATTCCTATGATGCCACCAGCCTTCGCCTTGATCTCTCGCATCAAAGGCGTGATTATAACAGCTATAACAAGTCAGATTATGAGGTCTATAGCGCCGCCGCGGCCGTCATAAGAGGCGATAAAGCGCCGCTTGGCGGGACGGTGCGTTTAATGCGTGTGCGCGTGCGTGAACGTGATTTTATGGATCAAATTGGCTTGGAGAGCCGCAAAAACATCACGGCCCCTTTTGGCATTCAACTCGCAGGCACCGCCTATCTTGGCAGGCAAACACATCGGGCGCATGTTAATTTTTCGGGCAATGAGAAAAAGACAGGCATGATTGGCAAGCTTAGCCTTTCGGGCACTATGATGCTTGGTCAAAAGGCCATTAGAGCCTCGCTTGGCTATGATCGCAAGCAAGCGGTCGATTCGCGTTATGCCTTTCATCAGACCAAGCTCAGCTTTGATACAAACCTGCCGCTATTTGGGATGAATCTATTGGGCCAAGCAAGTATCGCACGTAAAAGATATGATGCATCTAGCATGACTTTTTCGACCAAAAGACGGCGCGATAATATCGCCAATATAGCCGTTGAAATGGTCCTGCCCGTGGCGCAATCTATCAAGAAATTTGCCCCCAATATGCGCCTTAGCATGCGCGGGGATGTAAACCGGACTTTCTCAAATATCGACCGCTATAATACGACCAAGAGTGAGGTCATGCTCAAAGCATCCTATGCATGGCAGGGGCGGTAGATTATGAGACGATTACACACACTCCTCACGCTGATAATAATGGTCTTGCTGACAACAAAGCTCAATGCGCAGGATCTTAACCAGAACCGCCCAGAAGTCGGTGTCATTGCCGCCATTCAAGGCACGGTAACGCTCTCCTTTGAGGGGCGTGAAAGAATTGTGGTAGCCGGTGATAAGCTCTATCTCGGCGACCAAGCGACCACAGGCACCAGCAGTAAATTACAAATATTGCTCAAAGATTTAACAACCCTGACAGTCGCGCCTTCAAGCCAATTGGTGATTGATGAATTTATCTATGATCCGGGACAGGTAAGAGACCTTACATCAACGCTTATCAAAGGCGTTGTGAAGATGGCGTCACCGCGCCTTAAGACAGCCCTACCCTCTGCGCGTCGCCTGCAATTGCCAAATGCAACTGTCTCAATCAGAGGCACAGAATTTTTGGCGTCTGTTGATCAGGGGGATGATATTGTCGTCTTGTTTAATGGTGTTGTCTCGGTTGAAAACCCGCAATTCACAACCGAGATCGCCAAGCCAAGTTTCGGCGTGACTATCTCAGATGAGGGGGTTATTGGGACGCCTGAATTTGTTGATGAAAACACGCTTGCCGCAATCCTTGATGTCTTTGAAACACTACCCGCCGGCGAGACAAAAGACGCAGGTGAGACGGCTGATGAGGAAGATGGCAACGAAGAGAGCAGTGAAGAAGAGGCCAGTGAGGAGAGTTCTGGTGA
>DBMZ01000067.1:26890-29830 GCA_002299005.1 Alphaproteobacteria bacterium UBA685
GCGGCGAGAATTCTGGCGAAGAGACGTCTGATGCACCTGCTGAGGATGCACCTGCTAGCGGACCTGAATCACAATCAGATACGCAAGCAAACACGGAAACATCTGCCGGCACCACACCAGCGGCAAGCACGCCCGTTGCACAGACAGGCGGCATCGCATCGATAGCTGTAAGCGCGCCCCTATCTGCGGCCATTGACCAGATAGCCTTTGCCCCTGTGGTAACGAGCGATACTGAAACACCGCAAATAACCCTATCGATTGAGGCCATTGATGCGCAAATTACCCAAGAGTTGAATGAGGTTCTAGATACCGTCAATTCTGCGGTAGGTGAAGCTGATCTAGAAGATGACCCGTCTGTGATTGACAGTGATGGCGATGGCGTCGTCAATGCCGATGATGCCTTTCCAAATGACCCTAGTGAGACCACCGACACAGATGGCGACGGTATAGGCAATAATGCTGATACAGATGATGATGGTGATGGGGTGACTGATAGCAATGATCCCAACCCTTTGGTGAATGATACGCTAGACACGGACGGCGATGGGGTGCTGAATATCGTTGATACAGACGATGATGGTGACGGCGTGGCCGACAGCTCTGACGCCTTCCCGCTTAATAGCACAGAGACCATTGATACAGATGCGGATGGCATTGGTAATAATGCGGATTCAGATGATGATGGTGACGGCGTCGCTGATAGCCTTGACCCCAATCCTTTGACACAAGATACGCTTGATACAGATGGTGATGGCACGCTGGATATTGTCGATACAGATGATGATGGTGACGGCGTCGCTGATAGCGCTGATGCCTTCCCGTTAGACGCAGGCGAGAGCGCTGATAGTGATGGGGATGGTACCGGCAATAACGCTGATACACTTGATAATTCACGCCTTTACACTGCCACAAGCACACTACAATCTGGCTGGACAAGCTCTAGCTGGAATGATCTAGCCGCCCAGCTTGGCACAGGCACAGCGGTCTTTACGGCGATGGGACAAACCACCACCCATGTCTCTGGTAGCCATTGTACCAACTGTTCAGCCGATGTGGATACAACTTTATCAATCGATTTTTCAGATATGGAATTTGAGTTTTCGTCTGATTATACCTTTAATAAGCCGGGTTACGGCTCTCAAGATCTCAGCGTTAGCTCTGGTGAAATACCGCTTGGACAATTAAAATATACAAGCGGCACTTTATCGTCAGTGAGTAATTACCGAGAGCTTGAATCACGTTATCATCAAGAGGTTCTAACAACCTTTACATCCACAACTGACCCGTCTGATCAAGTAACGGCCGAAATGAGCGCGTCCTTTTATTATGACGCACAGCAAAGTGATATTAATGACATCTCGACAACCCAACTAGGCGTGCGCGGCTATACAAAAATCCTCTATAACGCACCAGGCTCAGGTATCGACCAGCTTAACACGCCCCATTATGGAATGGACCCGCAATAGGATAATGGTTTAAAGCGCAAGCTTCGTGATAAATGAACGCCTCCGCTAGCCGTCTGTTTTACGCGCGCTAGGCCCCGCTTTTGGCAGCATAATCACCATTGGCGATTTCCTCTGCTTCGATGCTCTCAAACAAAGCTTTGAAATTCCCCTCACCAAAGCCATCATCACCTTTTCTTTGGATGAATTCGAAAAAGATAGGGCCAATAACGGTTTTAGAGAAAATCTGAAGCAAGATCTTGGTCTCGCCGCCATTTAGCACGCCTTCGCCATCGATTAAAATCCCATGTTTTTTCATCCGCTCGACAGGCTCCTTATGCCCCTTCACACGGTCATGAGACAAATCATAATAGGCCTCAGGCGGACCAGGCATAAAGGCCACACCCTTGTCATGAATAGCCTCTACAGAGCCATAAATATCATGCGCGCCTACGGCAATATGCTGGATACCTTCCCCCTTATATTTCCGCAAATAATTGACAATCTGCCCTTCCTCGCCCCTATCTTCATTAAGCGGGATACGGATACGGCCACAAGGCGAGGTTAGAGCGCGGCTGTAAAGCCCTGAATGCTTGCCTTGAATATCAAAAAAGCGAATTTCTTTGAAATTGAACAAATCACCATAGAATTTGAACCATTTATCCATATTGCCCTTGAAGACATTATGGGTCAGGTGATCAAGATAGAAAAACCCAACACCTTGCGGATGGGCAAAACTATGCCAGTCAAAATCCTCATTATACACACTGCGCTCAGAGTAATTATCCAGGAAATAAATCAGTGACCCGCCAATGCCCATAATCGCTGGCACATCCATCACCTTGCCCTCTCCTTCATAAGGCGTCGCGCCATTCGCAACCGCATGGTCAAAGGCATGTTGCGCATCCACAACGCGCCAACCCATAGATGAGGCGCAAGGGCCATGTTCACGCGCAAATTCAGCCGCATGTGTATCTGGTTCAGCATTAATGAGATAAGACACATCGCCTTGCTGCCATAATTCCACATTCATACGCTTATGCGTGGCGACATGGCTATAGCCCATTTTCGAGATACAATCGCGTAATTGATCAGTTTCTGGATGGGCAAATTCGACAAATTCAAAACCATCAGTGCCTGCTGGATTATCAACACTTATCTCTGCGCGCGGGGTGTAATGCGGAAATGGGCCCATTTTTTCCTCCTAAAAAACTGCTTTAAGAAGATATTATGTGCATTTTTATACAAATTATTTGTAAAATATTGTACCTTGAAAGATAAAACGCATAATTTTTGCATTAACTGAGGGCTTTATGACAATTTCTCTTGATCCGTATGATTTAACCATTTTACGCGCCTTGGAAAAAGATGGCGCCCTAACAAATGCGCAATTAAGTGAGGTGGTAAATTTATCTCCCTCTCAATGTTCGCGAAGACGCGTCAAGATGGAAGCTGAGGGGATTATCGAGGGCTATCAGGCGCGCCTCAACGCATCAGC
>DBMZ01000067.1:30116-30445 GCA_002299005.1 Alphaproteobacteria bacterium UBA685
CGTCTATTGCCGCAAAAAATCATTGGGCAAGTCCGTTCCGAAATTGTGCTACGCGATCTTAAAAGAGGGCGCCGCCTTTAAGAAAACCTTTCCAGCGGCGACAATCCCCCGTCTCGCGGCTTACCCGCCGCCTGTTGAGACTCTAAGAGGGCGCATATCATCTGGTCTTTGCGCGATATAACCCAAAAGCTCTGCACGAATTGTCGCCGCCTCTGGCGCATCAAAGATGTTCTCCATCTCATAAGGGTCAGCGACTAAATCATACATTTCGCCCACACCTGACAATTCATCGATTGTTAGCTTATGCGTCTTTGTGCTGACAGTGCGCA
>DBMZ01000027.1 GCA_002299005.1 Alphaproteobacteria bacterium UBA685
ATGTTCACCGCCATCATGGTGACGCGCCTTATCATCATCTTGTGGCTTTCAAAAAGTCGCGCAAAATCAATCGCACTATAGGGGCTAGCATTTATCATGGCATTTCGTTTAAAAATTGTTCCAGAAAATACAGCGGTTGATTTTCAAGCTAAGAATAAGATTGCGGCGCTTTTCTCGGCCTTCTTAATCCTAGGCTCTTTTGGCATATTTATGTTGCAGGGGCTCAATCTTGGGATTGATTTCAAGGGCGGGATTTTGCTTGAAGCAAGAACCAGTCAGCAACAAGCCGATGTAGCGGCGTTGCGTCGTGACCTTGGTGGTCTTGGCCTTGGTGAGGTCTCTATTCAAAGCTTTGGCGCACCGCAGGATGTTTTGATCCGTGTCCAAAGGCAAGAAGGTGATGAGAAGGCGCAAATTGCGGCACTTGAAAAGATCACAGCCACGCTTGGCGCTGATTTTGATGTGCGTCGTACCGAATTTGTTGGCCCAACCGTTGGCGCTGAATTGCAAGAAAAGGGCATATTGGCCGTTTTATGCGCGCTTTTGGCGATTATGGTTTATATCTGGTTCCGTTTTGAATGGCAGTTTTCAATCGCCGCCATCCTTGCGCTAAGCCATGATATTATCTCAACCATTGGCCTGTTTGCCTTCACATCATTTGAATTCAACCTTGCCACAGTCGCCGCTATTTTAACCATCGCGGGTTATTCGATTAATGATACCGTGGTTGTGTTTGACCGTGTGCGTGAGAATTTGCGCCGCTATAAGTCACAAGAACAGCGCGAGATTTTGAACATCTCTTTGAATGAAACCTTGTCGCGTACGGTTATGACGTCTGTTACCACAGCCTTGGCTTTGCTTGCCATCATCTTCTTTGGTGGTGCGGTGTTGCGTGATTTCGCGATTGCGTTGCTATGGGGTGTTGCCATTGGTACTTACTCTTCTATCTTTGTCGCAGTGGGCTTTATTTCACGCTTTGATTTGAAAGCCGCCGCCGAAGAAGCAGAAGAACATGGGCTTACAAATAATGAGTGAAGATACACGCAATGGCGACAAGCTGCCAGCTGGTGCCTCGTCGATTGTTGATATCAGAGAGCTAGAGGGTGATGGACAGCTAACCATCGTGCACAGCTATCGTAATCATGGGTTTCGTATTGCGAAGCAAGGCTATGAAGGCTCTCAGATCCTATTGCCACGTGCGCGATTTGACTGGAATCCGCCAGAGTGGGACAAAATCACAATAGATGACCTTGCGCCTATCTTTGTTGATCCTGTGCCGCCTCTATTGATTTTGGGCCTAGGCGAAGCGCCGATGGGGCTGTTGCCTGAATTGCAGGTCGCCTTGCATGAAAAAGGCGTCTCGCTTGAGATTATGTCAACGCCAGCCGCTTGCCGCACATGGAATGTACTCCTCAGTGAAGGGCGCCATGCAGCCGTTGCGTTGCTGGCTGTTGCCTAATGTCTGAAGCTTATCGCGCCCTGAGAGGCGATGCGAGAGCCTTGGCGCTTGCGACTATCTTTGACAAGCCAGAGCAAAGAGACATCACCTGCGATCTGTTGCAACTTGGCCTTGAGCTTGAAAAGATCATTGAGATAGCCTCAGAGCCGATGTTGGCGATGATCCGCATGCAATGGTGGGTGGATCTGTATGATGCAACGACCATCCAAGCAGAGGCCCCTGATTTTGCCAAACGCCTGCATGCCCATCAAGCAATAGCGAAAGCTGATTTACTTCAGATTGTCCACATGACCCAAGATAGCCTGCAGTCACCAAGCCCGGCAGTGGCTTGGGAGGCGGTGTTTTATGCGATAGCCGCGGCGAATGGCTGGTCGATTGATAAGATAGTGCTCACACGTCTCGGGCGCAATTTCAGCAGTCTTTATAGAACAGAAGACGAGGCGGATTACCAGCCAATTGCCGATAGCGCTATTAAACAAGCGTCAAAAGGAAATTATGGTTTTATGCGGCTTGTTAATTTACTAACAACGCGCCAAATATCTGGTAAGCCAAATCAAGATTTCTTGCTTGTTTTCAGATATTTATTGCGCGTTCTTTTCTGATTTTACTTTATGAATTAAGCCAGCTATTCGTGTCATCTAGCGCACGTGCCGCATAGGCGTTTTTGCGATCTCTGCCACGTAGTTTCTTATTTGTTTCCATTGGCGGAAACAGGCCAAAATTCACATTCATAGGCTGAAAAGTCTCAGCAACCGCGCCGCCAGTAATATGGCTTAATAGCGCCCCATGTGCTGTGGTATTTGGCGGCGATACCCATGTCTCGCCCTTTAATTCTGCGGCAAGCATACGGCCAGCAAGACCACCTGTTGCGGCAGATTCAACATAACCTTCAACACCTGTGATTTGCCCAGCAAAACGAATATGTTTTTGTGATTTAAGACGAAGCTGTTCATCCAGCAGGCGTGGTGAATTGATAAATGTGTTACGATGCAAACCGCCCAGACGGGCAAATTCAGCATTTTCAAGCCCCGGTATTGTGCGGAAAACACTGACCTGCTCGCCATATTTCAGCTTTGTCTGGAAGCCCACCATATTAAACAGCGTCGCAAGCTGGTTATCTTGGCGCAATTGCACCACCGCATAAGGGCGCGACATATCATGCTGGTTGGTGAGGCCAACAGGCTTCATCGGGCCAAAACGCAAGGTTTGCGGGCCACGTTCTGCCATAATCTCAATCGGCATGCAGCCATCAAAATAGGGGGTGTTTTCCTCAAATTCCTTAAAGGACATTTTTTCACCCACGCAAAGCGCTTCGATAAAGCCTTCATATTGCTCTTGGGTCATGGGGCAATTGATATAATCCTTGCCTGTGCCTTTATCATAGCGTGACTGGAACCACGCCACATCCATATTAATGCTGTCAAAATGGACAATTGGCGCAATCGCATCAAAAAAGGCAAGGTCTTCTTCCTGCGTCTCAGCCAAGATACTGGCGGCAAGTGAATCAGACGTCAAAGGCCCAGAGGCGATGATAACAGGCCCATCTTCTGGTGCGGGCAGGGCTGTGACTTCATCGCGAATGATGGTGATATTCGGATGCGCCTCAAGCGCTTGTTCTACACCGCCAGAGAAATGATCACGGTCAACCGCCAAAGCACCGCCGGCAGGGACCGCATGAATATCAGCCTGTGTCATAATCACAGAATTCATCATGCGCATTTCTTCATGCAACACGCCCACGGCATTGGCTGTCTTATCATCAGAGCGGAAAGAGTTAGAACAGACCAATTCAGCCAGACCATGCGTCTGATGCACATCTGTTTTGCGCACAGGGCGCATTTCATGCAATGTGACTTCAATGCCCGCTTGTGCCAATTGCCAAGCCGCTTCACTGCCTGCAAGGCCGCCGCCAATTACCTGCGCTTTTTTATCCGTCATAATGGCCTCTATCACCTTTATTTAAATATCATAGGCTTCAAATAACGACCTGTGTGCGAGGCGTCAACCAATGCTATCTCTTCAGGGGTGCCTTGTGCGACCAATTGACCGCCGCCATCGCCGCCTTCAGGGCCCATATCAATGACATGATCCGCTGTTTTGACGACATCAAGATTATGTTCGATGACAATCACACTATTGCCCGCATCTACTAACTCATGCAGAACCTCTAGCAATTTTGCGATATCGGCAAAATGCAGACCTGTGGTTGGCTCATCCAAAATATAGATGGTTTTGCCTGTGGCACGTTTTGATAATTCTTTTGAGAGCTTTACACGTTGCGCCTCACCGCCTGATAGGGTTGTCGCCTGCTGGCCAATGCGCACATAGCCAAGGCCAACACGAAGCATAGTCTGCAATTTATCTCGAATAGACGGGACAGCTTGGAAATAGTCAACGCCTTCTTCGACCGTCATATCAAGCACATCAGCGATTGATTTGCCGCGCCATTTAATATCAAGCGTCTCACGATTATAGCGCTTACCCTTGCAGGTATCACATGTGACATACACGTCTGGTAAAAAGTGCATTTCAATCTTTATGACGCCGTCACCTTGGCACGCTTCGCAGCGACCGCCTTTGACATTAAAGGAAAAACGACCCGGCGCATAACCGCGCGCCTTGGCCTCTGGCAAGCCGGCAAACCATTCACGAATAGGCGTAAAAGCACCTGTATAGGTCGCAGGATTAGAGCGCGGTGTGCGGCCAATCGGTGACTGGTCAATATCGACAACCTTATCAAGCAATTCAATGCCCTCAATTGTCTTATGCGGGGCAGGGATCTCTCTTGCACGGTGCAATGTACGTGCCAGTGATTTCCACAACGTCTCAAGTACCAAGGTCGATTTACCACCACCAGAAACACCTGTCACGCACGTCATAATCCCAAGCGGGAAGGCGACATTTACATTCTGCAGATTATTGCCCGTCGCGCCCTTGACCGTAATTTGACGGCCCTTTTTGGCTTTGCGCCTTTTGGCAGGAATGGCTATCTCTTTCTTGCCAGACAAATATTGGCCGGTCAGAGAGTTTTCATTCTTCATAATCTCTTCAGCCGTACCTTCAGCAACCACCATGCCGCCATGCACCCCTGCACCAGGGCCCATATCAACCACGTGGTCAGCAATGCGGATGGCATCTTCATCATGCTCAACTACAAGCACCGTGTTGCCAAGGTCACGCAAGCGCGTCAATGTCGCAAGCAAGCGGTCATTATCGCGCTGATGAAGGCCAATAGACGGCTCATCAAGCACATAGAGAACACCTGTCAGGCCAGAGCCAATTTGTGACGCAAGACGAATACGCTGTGACTCGCCCCCTGAGAGCGTGCCTGAATTTCGTGATAGGTTCAGATAATTTAAGCCCACATTTGCGAGGAACCCTAGACGCTCATTAATCTCTTTCAAGATGCGCGTCGCAATCTCAGCTCTTTGCGGATCAAGCTTTTTTTCCAATGACTTAAACCAGTCAAGCGCATCAGCAATTGAAAGCGAGCTAATGTCTGAGATATCTTTTGCTTCTACTTTTACGGCCAATGATTCAGGCTTTAGGCGCTTGCCTTCGCACGTATCGCACGGGTGATTGGCACGGAACTTATCCAGCTCTTCTCTGACCCAATTAGAATCTGTTTCACGGTACCGGCGCGTCAGGTTCGGGATGATACCCTCAAAAGGCTTTTGCGTGCGGTAAGAGCGCAACCCATCATCATAGGTCATGACAACCGCCTCTTTGCCAGAGCCCATCAAAATGACCTGTTGCACCTTATCAGCTAATTTGCTGAAGGGCTTATCAAGTGAAAATTCATAGTGACGCGCGAGTGATTCGAGCGTTTGCATATAATATTTTGACGAGCTATTAGCCCATGGTGCCAAGGCCCCTGCGCGTAAGGTTGCGCCTTTATTTGGCACAATCAATTCTGCATCAAAATGACTAGCTGTGCCCAAACCATCACAACGCGGACAGGCGCCAAACGGATTATTGAAAGAAAACAGGCGTGGTTCCACCTCATCAATCGTAAACCCTGATACAGGACAAGCAAATCTGGCTGAGAAGACAGTGCGCGCGCCAGTTTTTGCTTCATCCGCAAAGACAAGGCCATCTGCCAATGAGAGGGCGGTCTCAAAACTATCGGCTAATCTTGTTGCCAGCTCTTCTGATTCATGGCGCACGACAATACGGTCAACCACAATTTCGATATCATGTTTCTTCTTTTTATCTAGCGCAGGTGTATCATCAAGGTCATAAAACTCACCATCAATGCGCACACGGCTAAAGCCTTTTTGCATAAATTCAGCAAGCTCTTTGCGATATTCACCTTTTCTGCCACGCACCACAGGTGCCAGAAGATAAAGGCGCGTGCCATCTTCCATCGCAAGGATGATATCAACCATCTGGCTGACTGTCTGAGAGGTGATAGGCAGGCCTGTAGCAGGCGAGTAAGGAATACCAACACGCGCCCATAATAGACGCATATAATCATAAATCTCCGTGACCGTGCCAACGGTTGAGCGTGGATTCTTCGATGTGGTCTTCTGCTCAATCGAAATCGCCGGTGACAGCCCTTCGATAAGCTCGACATCAGGCTTTTGCATCATCTCCAAGAATTGACGCGCATAGGCCGACAGTGATTCTACGTATCGACGCTGTCCTTCGGCGTAAATCGTATCAAAGGCGAGACTGGATTTACCAGACCCAGATAGGCCGGTTAACACCACCAATTTGTCACGCGGTAAATCAACATTCACATTGCGCAGATTATGTTCTTTTGCGCCTCGTACGGAAATTTGGCGATTTAGCATGTCATTGGTCACGAGTGGTTTCCTACTAATTGATCACGAACGTCTAATGGTTATATAGCCTCATACGATCAAATTAAAATATCATCGCAAAGTTTTTACAAAAATGATGTTTTTTTCTGTGAAATTGGCTAGGATAAAACTTCACTGATATGCGTGTTGGCGTTATTGCCTTTCGCATA
Source organism: Alphaproteobacteria bacterium UBA685 (assembly GCA_002299005.1). Classification (GTDB taxonomy): domain Bacteria; phylum Pseudomonadota; class Alphaproteobacteria; order Puniceispirillales; family Puniceispirillaceae; genus UBA685. The sequence goes on from DBMZ01000027.1 coordinate 6,435, forward strand.
GATTCAGATCCATTTTCACCCATGAGGGGGCTATCATGGCAGGCAGCATAAACAAAGTGATTCTCGTTGGCAATTTGGGTCGCGACCCAGAAGTGCGTTCAACGCAAGATGGCGGCAAGATTGTTAACCTATCTATCGCAACATCTGAGCGTTGGAAAGACAGAAACTCAGGCGAGCAAAGAGAGCGCACTGAATGGCACCGCGTTGTGATTTTCAATGAAAACCTTGCGCGTGTTGCAGAGCAATATCTGCGCAAAGGCTCAACCGTCTATCTTGAAGGCCAGCTGCAAACACGCAAATGGACAGACCAGCAAGGTGTTGAAAAATACACAACAGAGGTCGTTCTAGCGCGTTACCGCGGTGAGTTAACCATGCTTGGTGGCCGTGATGGCGGCGGCATGTCTGCGCCAATGTCAGATGGCGGTTATGACCAAAGCGCGCCGGCACAACCAGCCAGCAAACCAGCTGAACCACCAATGGCATCATCAGGCGGTATTGACGACGAAATTCCTTTCTAAGGAATGGGCGTTAAGCGCTTGTTTTTAAAATAAAATATTTAGATATTAAAAGCTGTCCTTGAGGCAGCTTTTTTTATGGCCTCAGGCGTGTTTTTTACCGTTATTTATTAGGGATAAACAGGCATTTATGCTAATCTTGGACAAGGAACGAAAACCCTTCACGATGCACGTAAATGGAGCATGATTTTGACTGATACAGATCGCCAAGATAGTACGATAATATCAATCGCAGATGAGATGAAGAGCTCTTATCTCGATTATGCGATGAGTGTGATTGTCTCAAGAGCATTGCCAGATGTAAGAGACGGGTTAAAGCCTGTTCACCGCCGCATTCTCTATGCGATGATCGAAGGCGGCTATGATTGGTCAAAGCCCCCGCGTAAATCGGCGCGTATCGTTGGTGACGTGATGGGTAATTATCACCCGCATGGTGACAGCTCTATTTATGAATCAATGGTTCGTATGGCGCAATCTTTCTCGATGCGCGTGCCATTGGTCGATGGTCAGGGTAATTTTGGCTCAGTTGACGGCGATCCTGCGGCTGCGATGCGTTACACAGAATCACGTCTTGCCAAATCAGCTGAGTTTTTGCTTCGTGATATTGATAATAAGACGGTCGATTTCATCCCTAACTATGATGAAACACAGCTAGAACCATCTGTATTGCCAGCTGAATATCCAAACCTGCTCGTTAATGGGGCAGGTGGTATTGCGGTTGGTATGGCAACCAATGTGCCGCCGCATAACCCGTTTGAGGTCATCTCAGCCTGTCAGGCGGTCATGCGTGACCCTGAAATTTCTATCGATGAGCTTATCGAGATTGTACCGGGGCCAGATTTCCCAACAGGTGCCATGATTATGGGCCGTGCGGGCATCAGAGACGCTTACACCACAGGTCGTGGCTCTGTCATGATGCGTGCAAAGGCGGA
>DBMZ01000041.1 GCA_002299005.1 Alphaproteobacteria bacterium UBA685
GTCGGGCTTGGCATGGATGGGTTTGGAGCAAATTGTGGCATCGGCCCTGCCGAATTGCTTGATAGCGTCTTTGGCTTTGCCGAGGCTGAACCTGAGGCAAAGGGTCTTATTGCCAAAGGGAATTGCGGCATTCCTGCCTATGTTGAGGGCAAGATACATTATCATGGCACGCCTGAATTAATGGCCGATTATGCGCTTGCGGCCTATCATGCCGGCGCACAGATTATCGGCGGTTGTTGCGGCACCACGGCAACGCATATCAAAGCCATGCATCAGGCGCTTAGCACAGCCGGGCCACGTAAGCCTATGAGCCGTGAAGAGGCGGCCAAGATTGTGGGCGAACCGTGGGCCAATGTGCCCACCCCGCCAGCAGATGGTGACGGTGGTGCAGGCCGAAAACGCCGCCGCCGCAGAGATAAGTGATAAAAGAGATAAATAATAAAAGAGATATAATAAGCCCTTATCGGCTTGTTTTTTGAGGATATAAAAAGGAATCTTGCGCTTTGGCATTTTAGATGCATACTGCGCTGGCAAAATATGACAGATGCTTGGCCGATAGAGGGCACAAGTCATCATGAAGTTTAATGAGGCATATCTATGACGCGCTATCGTTCCCATAATTGTAGTGAATTGAAAAAAGACCATGTTGGTCAGTCGGTCAAATTGGCTGGTTGGGTTCATCGTAAACGTGACCATGGTGGTCTTGTGTTTATCGATTTACGTGACCATTTCGGCCTAACACAGCTCGTGATTGACACAGATCACCCGGCCTTCTCACAGGTCGAGGCGCTGCGTAATGAATCAGTTATTTCTGTGACAGGGGCGGTCAAAGAACGCACCGCTGAGACCGTCAATGCCAAGATGGCGACAGGCGAGATTGAGGTGACTATCTCTGATTTTGAATTGCTATCAGCCGCAGATACCTTGCCGCTTCAGGTCAATTCTGATGAGGATTCAGGCGAAGAGACAAGATTGCGTTACCGTTATCTTGATTTGCGCCGTTCGCGCCCGCATGCCAATATCCTGCTTCGCTCACAGATTATCCAATCAATTCGCAACCGCATGGTCGCGCAAGATTTCACAGAATTTCAGACACCCATTCTAACCGCCTCTTCACCAGAAGGCGCGCGTGATTTCCTTGTGCCAGCGCGTATGCATCCTGGTAAGTTTTATGCGCTACCACAGGCGCCACAGCAATTTAAGCAATTGATCATGGTCTCTGGTTTTGACCGTTACTTCCAAATCGCGCCATGCTTTAGAGATGAAGATAGCCGCGCCGACAGATCACCAGGTGAGTTCTATCAGCTTGATTTGGAAATGAGCTTTGTTGAACAGCAAGATGTGTTTGATGCGGTTGAGCCTGTTATCAGAGGCATCTTTGATGAGTTCTCTTCTCGCAAGGTCGAAGATGAATTCCCGCATATCACCTATGCTGATTCAATGTTGAAATATGGCTCTGATAAGCCTGATTTGCGTATTCCGATTGAGATCGCAGATGTGACAGACATTTTTGCTGATTCTGATTTCTCTATCTTTGCCAAGAATATTGAAAAAGGCGCGGTTGTCCGTGCGGTACCTGGGCCAAAATGTGGCTCTCGTTCTATCGCTGACCGCATGAATAGCTGGGCACAGGGCGAAGGCGCCCCTGGCATGGGCTATATCATCTATGGCGAAGATGGCGAAGCAAGAGGCCCGATTGCCAAGGCGTTGGGTGCTGAGAAGACAGCTGAGATGAAAGCGCGTCTTGGCCTATCAGATGGCGATGCCGCATTCTTTGCTTGCGCCAAGGAATCAGAGGCCGCCTCATTGGCTGGCAAGGCGCGCGTGCGTCTTGGCACCGAACATGGTCTGATGGAAGAAGATATCTTTAAATTCTGCTGGATCGTTGACTTCCCAATGTATGAAGCTGATGAGACGACAGGCAAGGTTGAATTCTCGCATAACCCGTTCTCGATGCCGCAAGGGGGGCTTGAGGCGCTTGAGACACAAGACCCGCTGACCATCAAAGCGTGGCAATATGATTTGGTCTGTAACGGCATTGAGCTGTCATCAGGCGCGATTAGAAACCATCTGCCAGAGGTGATGTATAAGGCCTTTGATATTGCGGGCTATGATAAGGCGACGGTTGACAGCGAATTTGCCGGCATGATCTCAGCCTTCCAGTTCGGCGCACCGCCGCATGGTGGCATTGCCCCTGGTATTGACCGCATGGTGATGCTTATAGCTGATGAGCCGAATATCCGTGAGGTTATTTTGTTCCCGATGAATGGTAAGGCCGAAGATTTGATGATGAACGCGCCATCTGAGGTATCAGATGAACAGCTAGCAGAATTACACATCCGCCGCGCTCTGCCACCAAAGAAATCATCTTAGTCGGTCAGATTAAGCATCTTTGGTTTTAGGTGCGGGTTTTTGGTCATTTCGTAGCCACTGCCCAATTTCACTATAATAATTCATTACCCCTTTTTCTAAATGGGTAATGAATATTTTGCGTCCTCTAAAGTGCGCCTTTGATATCTCCATATCATATTCAATATTAAAATCTTCGGATTTGAGCATATCGAACTGGTCGTGCCATTCATCATTGAATAGCCGGTCTATTGTGCAGCTTCGGCGTTCACGCGCATATTTCTTATAAGCTAATATCTTAACGTGATCACGGATTTGACTATCATCCTTTGCAAGGTGAGATAGCATTGATTTCAGCTTCGAAACCTGTCCTCTGATTGTTGATGGCCCTGAGATGGAAACATTCATAGAGATGGTTATTTTGTGCGATCTTATATCCACAGACACCTTCATTAGACTTGAGGCACCCCTGATAGATAAGTCTGTGACAAGCCTAGTGGATTTTTCTAGGTCTTTCACTGACTGAGCAAAGCGTTGCTCGCTCGTCTCAGATCTTTTTTGGTAAATCGATAAGCCCGTGCCATGTGCGCCTTCTTTGAATTCGCGCATTAATAACAGCGTGAGTTCTTTTTCCTCTTGAAACCAATCTTTGACACATTGCTCATAGACTGACTTGTTCAAACGTTCACCGACAGCAGATTGGCAAAGCATTGTCCATTCCGGGCTCATTTGCGTAAAGCCAAGGACACCTGAGACGGTTGGATTTTCTAAAAACTGATAAAAATCTTTGAGGACGTCTCTCTTGGACGGGTCTGCCTCTAATGTGTTGGCCTTTAATATATTATCTATGCCTGTTGCAATATGCCGCCAAGAAACATGACGAAGGTCTATTTTTCGCCTCTTTAATTTTATATCTGAGGGGTGATGCGTGGGATCTGATGTCAATTGATTGGATATGGTTAGAATGACATCAATATCATTATTGAAGGCTATTTCGCCATAATGTTGAATCTGCTCATTTTTTATTTCGTTTGTGCCCGTTTTTTTTTCAACAAGAATCGATTTATCACCAATGCGAATATAGGCATCTGGCCTTTTTTCGGCATTCTTAAATATCGGCTCAATCACGATGGATAGAGAATTTAGGTTTCGTTTAGATGTCGATGTGCCAGCTGAGAGGGAGATGATTTCAGCTACGTTTGGAATTATTTCACAAATACGTAGCATCATGCTCACAAGTCGTTGTTCCTGCTGTGTGTCCTTATAAGCAGGAAATAAACTTGGGCGTGCGCCAATAGGCGGCGTTGTTTTGGACATAAGATCCCCCCCATATTGTTGTTCAAACAGCATAAGAAGGATTAATGATTTCTTTCAATCACTGAAAAGAGGCA
>DBMZ01000028.1 GCA_002299005.1 Alphaproteobacteria bacterium UBA685
CCCGATATTTGTTGATCAGAAGTGGGCCCTTCTTGCGATTCCAACAGCTGCAAAATAGTTGATGCCCGCGCCACCACCGCCTCTGGCAGGCCTGCCAATTTCGCGACATGCACACCGTATGAGCGGCTAGCCGCGCCGGCGCCAACCTGATGCAAAAAGACGATATCGCCTTGCCATTCCTTCACCAACATAGCGCATGGGTAAAGCCGCGCAAGCTTGGCTTCAAGGGCGATAAGCTCATGATAATGTGTCGCAAATAGCGTGCGGCATTGATTATGATCATGCAGATATTCAAGGCACGCATGCGCGATCGCAAGGCCATCATAGGTCGCGGTACCGCGGCCAATCTCGTCCAAAATCACCAAAGAGCGCGGCGTCGCTTGGTTTAAAATCGTCGCGGTTTCAACCATCTCAACCATAAAGGTTGACTGGCCACGTGCCAAATCATCTGAGGCCCCAACACGGCTAAAGCATTTATCGACAATCCCGATATGCGCCGCGTCTGCTGGCACATAAAGACCTGCCTGTGCCAAGATGGTAATCAGCGCATTCTGGCGCAAAAAGGTCGATTTACCCGCCATATTCGGGCCCGTCAAAAGCCACAGAGACTGGGCCTCTGGCATCTGGCAATCATTGGGCATAAAAGGCGTATCTGCGCCAAGCGATTGTTCAACCACAGGGTGGCGGCCCTTATGAATTTCAAAACGCCTATCATCATAAAGCACAGGGCGGCAATAATGCATCGAGAGCGCTAGCTGGGCGGTTGAAACAGCCACATCCCATTCGGCCAAGGCCCGCCCTGAGGCGGTGATATCATCCGCATGTGTGACCATTTGCTCTATCAAATCATTGAAAATATCAAGCTCTAAAGCCAATGCCTTATCACCCGCAGAAGAGATATCACGCTCCAACTCGGCAAGCTTGGTGGTCGTAAAGCGCACGGTTTGCGCGGTTGTTTGGCGATGAATAAAGACCTCATCATTCATCAATTTTTCAGCATAATTCGCGCGCACATCAATATGATAGCCAAGCACATTATTATGCTTCACCTTCAAAGAGGTGATACCTGTTTGCGCCGCATAATCAGATTGCAAGGCCGCTATTAGCCTCTTGCTTTCATCACGAAGCGCGCGCAACTCATCTAATTTTGGCGCATAGCCTTGGCGCACAAAACCGCCATCTCGTGCCAGCAAAGGCGCCTCTTCACCAAGCGCCTCATTCAAAACCTGCAACAGGCTAACAGGCTTTGCAATCACATTCGCGCGTTGTTGCAAATAGCTCACAAAATCGGCGCCATAAATCTGTGAGGCAGGGCCAAGCGCGAATTGGTTCAAGGCAAGATGCGTTTGTTGGGCAATCGTAAAGGCGCGGCGCAAAGCCAGCAAATCACGCGGGCCCCCTCTGCCAATCGTAATGCGTGACAAGCACCGCTCACTATCAGGCAATTGCTTTATCAGACCCGCAATATCAGCGCCAAAATGATCATGATCAACAAAGATCTGTGCCAGATCGAGACGCTCATTAATCACTTGTTTTGACGTTAAGGGCGCCGAGAGACGGCTTGCCAAAAGCCGCGCGCCTGCGGCTGAATTTGTCTTATCAATCGCCGCCAATAAAGAGCCATTACGCTCATTCGCCATCGATCTTGTTAATTCAAGAGATCGCCTTGTGGCAGGGTCAATTTCCATGATCCCATCATCTTGGACAATCTGCAACGGGCTAAAGCGCGGCATTGAAGAAATCTGTGTCTTGCGCAAATAGGCAAGCAGGGCCCCTGCGGCAGAGAGCATCGCGCGTGATAATGATGCCGCATCCAGCGAAGCTGTCTTATCTTGATAAAAATCCCGCAAGGCTGACAGGGCCAACTGGCTATCAAAATCAGCATCAGGCTGGCGCGAGGCCGTGATATCTTGGGCGGCACAAAACACGCCTAGCTGGTGATCTTCAAAAGAGCTTGGCCAAAGTATCTCAGCAGGGGCAAGGCGCGCAATTTGCCCTTCAAGACTGGCAGAATTTGCCGCTTGCACCTGAAAGATACCTGTCGACATATCAGCCCAAGCCAATGCCATCTCAGCGCCCGCCCTGCCAATCGCGGCAAGATAGTTATTTTGCTCAGGCGCAAGCAAGCCATCTTCATTCAGCGTGCCGGGCGTCACAAGCCGCACCACCGCGCGCGGTAATGGCCCTTTGCCACCACGCTTTTTGAAACTCTCTGGATCTTCTGATTGCTCGCAAATCGCAACCTTATAGCCTTGCTTAATAAGGCGCGCTAAATAATTATCCATCGCATGCACAGGCACGCCGCACATCGCAATATCCTTGCCCTCTAACTGGCCTCTTTTGGTCAAAGTCAGATTTAACGCCCGCGCCGCCTCTTCCGCATCGTGGAAAAACATTTCATAAAAATCACCCATCCGATAAAACAGCAATGAATCAGGATAGCCTGACTTCACCTCTAAATATTGGGCAATCATAGGTGTAGGGCCATTTGCTTTCGCTGTTGCGGCTTTGGTGGATGCGGTTCCCATAGTGGCTTTTCTCAATTTGGGGATTGGACTGGTATTTTTTTGCGGCAAGAAACTATTGATACTGACAGTTGTAACGCCTTATGATGTCATCTAACAGTAAATAAAGTAGGGAAACAAACGATAATGGCGAATGATAAATCAGCGCTCGATCAAGAAGCGCTTGCATTTCATGAAAATGGCCGTCCTGGCAAGTTGGAAATCACGCCAACAAAGCCATTAGCAAGCCAGAGAGATCTGTCGCTTGCTTATTCTCCAGGGGTTGCCGCGCCTTGTCTTGCCATCGAAGCAGATGAAGATAAAGCCTATGATTACACAGCCAAGGGCAATTTAGTTGCCGTTATCTCGAACGGCACCGCGGTGTTGGGGCTTGGTAATATTGGCGCCGCCGCCTCAAAGCCTGTGATGGAAGGCAAGGCGGTCTTATTCAAGAAATTTGCCGATATTGACGGTGTTGATCTAGAGCTATCGACCGAAGATATTGATAAATTTGTGGATGCGGTCTCACTGATGGGCCCGTCTTTTGGCGGCATTAACCTTGAAGATATCAAATCGCCTGAATGTTTTATCATCGAACAGCGCCTGCGCGAGGTGATGGATATTCCTGTTTTTCATGATGATCAGCATGGCACAGCGATTATCGCCGCCGCTGGCTTGATTAACGCGCTCCACCTTACAGGGCGTAATATGAAAGATATTCGGATTGTCTCAAATGGGGCAGGGGCCGCTTCCATTGCTTGTGTTGAATTGATCAAGGCAATGGGTGTGCCGCACCAAAACATCATCCTAGCCGATCGTGAAGGCGTGATTTATCAAGGGCGTGAGGGCTCTATGAATCAGTGGAAATCTGCGCATGCGGTCAAGACAGATGCCAGAACACTGGAAGATGCGATTGAAGGCGCAGATGTGTTTTTGGGTCTCTCAGTCGCCGGCGCGCTATCCAAAGAGATGGTCGCCAAAATGGCGCCGCGCCCGATTATCTTTGCGATGGCAAATCCCGTGCCTGAAATCATGCCAGATGAGGCAAAATCTGTGCGCCCAGACGCGATTGTCGCCACAGGCCGTTCAGACTTCCCTAATCAGGTGAATAATGTTTTGGGCTTCCCTTATATCTTTAGAGGTGCGCTTGATGTGCGGGCAACAGCGATTAATGAAGAGATGAAAATCGCCGCCGCAAACGCCATCGCCATGCTCGCACGCGAAGATGTACCAGACGAGGTCAGCGCGGCCTATGCGGGGGGCAATTTGCAATATGGCGAAGATTACATCATCCCCGCACCGTTTGACCCACGCCTTATCTCATTTGTCTCTGGCGCGGTGGCACAAGCGGCAATGGATTCAGGTGTGGCACGCAAGCCGCTTGACGATATCGAAGCCTATAAGCGGTCATTATCTGCCCGCCTAGACCCAACCGCCTCTCTCCAGCAAGTTATCTTTGATGCGATTTCACCTGCCTCAAAGAAGGTGGTCTTTGCCGAAGGTGAGGAAGAGGTCGCCATCAGAGCGGCGCTTGTCTTCCGCAATGCCGGTTATGGTGAGCCTATTTTGGTGGGCCGTGAAAGCCGCATTAAGCAGACCATCGAGAGCCTTGGCCTTGAAGGGGCTGAGACGATTGAGATCACCAATGCGAAAATCTCTAATCATAATGAAGATTATATTGATTTTCTTTATAACCGCCTGAACCGTAACGGCACCTTGCGTCGTGATTGCCAGCGTATGGTGAATCTTGACCGTAACGTCTTTGCCGCTTGTATGGTTGCCAATGGTCACGCAGATGGGATGGTCTCAGGCCTGACCCGCTCTTTCCAGCCGACATTTGAGCATGTGACACGTGTGATTGACCCGGTCGATGGTTCAAACTTTGTGACCACCACGATGCTTGTTTCAAAAGGGCGCACGGTCTTTATTGGCGATACCTCTATTCATGAGCGTCCATCAGGCGAAGAGCTTGCCTCTATCGCTGAGATTTTGGCCGCAAAGGCTGCCTCACTTGGCAATGTGCCACGTGTCGCCTTTTTGTCTTTCTCAAATTTTGGCAACCCAAAGTCAGATATCACCTTTGCCCCGCAAGATGCGGTCAAAGTGCTTGATGATAAGGGCGTGTCATTTGAATATGAGGGCGAGATGACCGCCAATGTCGCGCTAGATTATGATCTGATGCGCGATCGCTATCCGTTTAGCCGCCTGACAGGCCCTGCCAATATCTTGATTATGCCAGGTCTGCATTCAGCGAATATCTCATTTAATCTGATGCAACAGCTAGGGGGTGGCTCTGTGATTGGCCCAATGCTTTTGGGCGCAGAATACCCGTTCCAGATTGTCCAAATGGGCGCATCTGTGAATGATGTCGTCACAGCCGCCGCTTTGGCAGCTTACGAATCACTTTAAGGCCACTTTAAGATAACTGTGATAAGTAACAGGCGCTTTGCCACTCTATGCGGCAAGGCGCCTTTTTTATGGGCCTAGATAAGAGGCGCAATCAACGCCTTTAGATCAGCCTCAGGGCGCGCGCCATAATGGCAGATAATCTCGCCAGATGCATGCGAGGCAATGGCGCCACAAACAGCCGCCCCATGACCTTGCGCGCGGCCATATAAATAGCCAGCGGCAAATAAATCACCCGCGCCTGTCGTGTCCACCACATCGCCCAAAGGCGCAGCGCCAACATGCGCACGCTCATCACCCTTGATAATATAAGCGCCCTCAGCGCCTCTTGTGATAACCACCTCATCAAGATAGGCCGCCATCTCATCACCTGCCGCCTCATAGTCCTTGCCTGTCAGGGCGCGGGCTTCATCTTCGTTACAGAAAACAATCGAGACATGTGATTTAATAAAGGCAGAGAAGGCATCAAAATGACGCTCCACACACCACGCATCAGACAAGGACAGCGCCAGCTTTGCGCCTGTCATCTCGGCTATTTCTGCCACCTTGGCAAACAGGGCCGGGCCCTCTGGTGCATCAAATAAATAGCCCTCTAGATAGTAAACATCACAGGCCGGCATATCTGAGAGATGAGACGGGCCCATCTGGATACAAGCACCCAAAAACGTGTTCATAGAGCGCACAGCATCAGGGGTCACAAGGATCATACAGCGCGCGGTCGCAAGGCCATCATTCGTAATCTTGCCCAAGAATGAGGTGCCCGTTTCCTCTAGGGAGGTCACAAATTCACCGCCCAGCACATCTTCTGCAACCTCTCCGACATAGGCAGATTTGCCGCCAAGCAAGGCCATGCCAACAGCTGAATTAGCCGCCGAACCACCGGCCATCTTGGTGGGGTTATGAAGACGCTCACTCAGATAAATCGCGCGCGCTTCATCAATCAGATTCATGCCGCCCTTTTCAACCTCATTGGCTTGCAAAAAAGCATCATCGCTCACGGCCACCATATCCACAATGGCATTGCCCACATAAATCACATCTAAAGACATTCACTCACACCCATCATCGCTCATAAATCGCAGATTATTTTGCCATCATTATCGGGCCCTTAATGCGCGGGCCACATGAAACCGCGCGACCATATTATGATTTGCCCGCCAATGTAAAGAAAAACCACTTTTGTGCGCCAGCATAGGGGATGATTTATCCTTGACTAGAGGCTTGCGATCTTATGTCATGGCGGTCATAAATGG
>DBMZ01000006.1 GCA_002299005.1 Alphaproteobacteria bacterium UBA685
TTTGGCGGCTGGAACTTCTGGCGCAATCGGAAAAATTAATACAAGAGCGCGCCAAGATGCGCCGCGATGATCAAGAATATCAGCTTCTCACCATATGGAGAAATTGTGCAGCTTGTTTGGCCCATTCTGGCATCAAAAGATAAAATGGCCCGTCAAACAATATATCATCCGTTGAAAATGAGCCTGTAAGCGTCATCATCAAAGGTATAAACGACAGGGCAAGTGTCGCATAGCCGCCAACAGCGCTATGGCCTGCCTCATTGCTAGATTGCTTTTTTAACAGCCCCTTAGCGGTTGTAATAAAGGCACGCGGGCTTTTAATAAAATTACGAAACCGCGCCGTATGAGAGCCAATAAAGCCCCAAATAATCCGAAAAGACACAAGCCCCATAATAGCGAGGCCGAAGCGTTCATGGATGTCCCAATTGCCCATCTTACCAGAGCCGATGGCACCTATGACGCATAGCATGAAGCTCCAATGAAACACGCGCAACGGCAAATCCCATACTTTCATTTCCTGCCCCTTTAAAATTTGGCTTTTCCTTTCGATAAATAGTACGCTTATTAATCCATTTAGTGAAACCCGAAAGCCATCTTTTAAAACCATGTCACAAGACAAGCCCCTTATCAACGCACTGAATAATCTTGGCCTTCAGGATGAAGATATTGCCAAAGGAATAACGGATTATGGCTATCCGTCTGACCGCTCTATGCCACAAAGCTTTGGCACTTTGGCAAAGATTATCATCGGCCAGCAAATATCGCGGCATGTTGCGACAAGCCTATGGGCAAAATTAACCGGTGCGAATCTGACATCTGCAAAGGCGCTTGTGACCGCCGCTCCTGATATGCTCAAGGCGCATGGCGTATCACAGAGAAAGGCAGAATATCTTATCGGGCTAGCACGAGCGATTGAGACAGGCGCGCTTGATTTGGGGCAATTACCGCATCTATCAGGCCAAGAGGTGCAAGATAGGCTGACGGCCTTGCGCGGTATTGGGGCGTGGACAGCTGATAATTACCGGCTCTTTGCCTTGGGTGATATGGATGCATGGCCCGGCAATGATATTGCTTTGCAAGAAGCTATGCGGCGCCTCAAGCGTCTAAATAGCCGGCCTGATATGGCCCAGATGGAAATACTTGCCGCACATTGGTCACCCTATCGCGGGGCTGGCGCGCTCTTTTTATGGCATCTCTATGCGATTGAGGTTCGCCATGCGACCCCCTCGGCTATTTAGGAGAATAAATCGGCCTGATCTGGCTCGATAACAGGCGCTTTATAAGGGGCGGTTAGCCCGGCATGATCATGGCGCACATTGCCCACATCTGGCGAGACAGCATAGGCATTGAAATGGCGGCTCTCGATGGGGGTAAATAAACTCTGCGCCTGTTCAGGAGAGCCTTGCAGCCATGTTTGCCAATCAGATGAGGCCAGAACAAGCGGTGTGCGATGATGAATATCTGCCAATGCGCCTGTTGCGGCGTTTGTCACAATCACAAAGCTGGTGTGTTTGCCTCTTGTGAAGGCAAGCCCGCCAAACCCCATAACGCGCCCATCATTAAGCTGGATATGATGAGGCTTGCCCTTATCCTTCCATTCATACCAGCCACTTGCCACCACAAGACAACGCATGCTCTCAAAGGCTCTCGCAAAGGTCGGTTTTTCAGTGATCGTCTCAGAACGCGCATTAATCAGGCTTTTATTTGCCAGCACCCCATCAAGGCCAAACCGCGCCATTACCATCTCATTCGTCATGCCATGAGAGCGGATGATAGGTGTGCTTTGCGAGGGCGCAACATTCCAGCGCGGGGCAAGATTGCTATTAATAGCGACCCCAAAGCGATTTAATAGCTCATGAGGGGTTGCCGTGACTGTAAATCGACCACACATTTTGCTATGAGTTCCCTGCTTTGACTTTCCTAGCGTTCAAAATTGCCTAGCGTTGAAATTTGCCTAGCGTTCAAAATTGATAGATATATTACACCGCTTTTCCTATATAGGTATAATTATGTTAACCGCCTTCACAACTCAATCTTTGTTTGATGCCGCAAAAGCATTATTAGATGGCCAGCTTGTCAGCTTTCCGACAGAAACTGTCTATGGGCTAGGCGCTGATGCGACAAATGATGAGGCGGTAGCGAAGATTTATCAAGCCAAAGGGCGGCCGTCTTTTAACCCTCTGATTGCGCATATCGCCTCGATGGAACAGGCAGAAGAGATCGGGGTATTTGATGACAGATCCCTCAGGCTAGCAGACGCATTTTGGCCAGGCGCCTTGACGATTATCGTGCCCTTAAAGCCGTCTGCGCCTATCTCACATCTTGTCACAGCGGGCCTTGATACCATTGCCTTGCGCCTGCCAGCACCGCCTCTTGTGCAAGAATTAATTGCCAAGGCAGGTGTGCCAATTGCGGCACCTTCGGCCAATTTATCTGGCAAAATCAGCCCCACTTTGGCCACGCATGTCGAGGCTGATCTTGGGCCATCATGTGCCTATATTCTAGATGGCGGCCCGTGCGAGGCAGGGGTGGAATCAACCATCATTGACTGCAGCAACAAAGCCCTATCAATCCTGCGCCCCGGCCCTATCACCCATGAGATGGTCGCCGCCATTTGCCCTGAATTAGGTGATGAGGCAATCATCACAAATGACATTAAACCAAATGCGCCCGGCCAATTGACAAGCCATTATGCCCCAACCAAGCCTGTCAGGTTGAACGTAACTGACCCGCAAGAAGGGGATATTTTCATCGGGTTTGGCCCCTCGCCTCACAAGGTGGATTTTACCCTATCTTCTAAAGGCGATTTGATAGAGGCGGCGTCTTTATTATTTGCGACACTCCACAAGGCGGATAAAACACAAGGCCGGGCGATTGCGATTGCGCCTATTGATAAAGATGGTGTTGGGGCGGCAATTAATGATAGGCTAACGCGCGCGGCGGCCGATAGATAAATTATAAGAGATTTGTGAGATTATCATGAGCGTTATTCAAGCATTAACAGATATTCTAAGCCCGAAAAACATCATTATTGATAAGGGCGATATGGCGCCATTTCTTGATGATTGGCGCGGCAATTACTCTGGTGCGGCGGCAGCTATCTTACTGCCTGTTTCAACCGCACAAGTCTCTGAAATTATGGCACTAGCTGATGCGCATGATCTGTATATCGTACCGCAAGGCGGCAATACAGGGCTTGTCGGTGGCGGCATTCCTGACCAAAGCGGTCACATGTTTGTGCTATCGCTTGCCCGCATGAATAAGGTGCGCTCTATCTCGCCTGAAAACCGCTCTATGATTGTTGAAGCAGGGTGTTTGCTTGAAAGCCTGCATAATCTGGCTGATGAACATGATCTACATTTCCCGCTCAATTTAGCCGCCAAGGGAAGCTGTTCTATCGGTGGCAATTTATCGACAAATGCGGGCGGCATTAATGTGTTACGCTATGGCAATACGCGCGATTTGTGCCTTGGGCTAGAAGTCGTGCTGATGGGCGGCAAGGTGATGAATTTGCTTACCTCCTTGCGCAAAGATAATACTGGCTATGATCTCAAGCATCTTTTCATCGGCGGCGAAGGCACATTAGGCATTATTACCGCCGCATCTATGAAATTATTCCCCAAGCCAACCGCCAGAGCCACAGCGATTGCCGCTATCCCACACCCGCAAGCAGGTGTTGAGCTTCTAGCGCAGGTGAAAAAAGCCTCTGGTGATATTGTCGAAGCGTTTGAGATTATGCCGCATGATATTTTTGCGATTGTCGAAAAGCAATTCCCGCAACTGCCCTGCCCGTTAAAGCCAATCCCCGCTTTTGCCATTTTGATGGAAATCGGCTCGTCAGACCCTGAACTAGCCAAGCCAAATGATGATGGCACATCGCCTATCACGCAAAAGCTAGAGATGATTTTGGCAGATGCTTTTGAGACAGGTCACGTGCTAGATGCGGTCATTGCCCAGAATGAAACACAACGCACCGCCATGTGGGATATCAGAGAGAACGCGCCTGAATCGACCAAGCGTGAATCAACGCCTGTGAACACAGATATCTCTGTGACCTTGTCCGACTTTAGCCGCTTTTATGAGCTGGCATCTAATAATGTCAAAGAGATTGACCCTGAGGTGCGGATTTGTGGCTATGGGCATTTAGGGGATGGCAACGTCCATTTCAATGTCGTCGAACGCCTCGGCGGTGATGCCTCTTGGGCGCAAAAGCGTGGTGCTATCTTTGATGCTATCTATGCCGCGCTTTATGAATGTAATGGTTCTATCAGCGCGGAACATGGTATTGGGGCGATGAAGGTTGACCAGCTAGCGGCGTTAAAAGACCCGGTCGCCTTGGCGACGATGAAAGCTATCAAAACAACGCTTGATCCCAAGGGGTTATTAAATCCCGGAAAAGTGTTACACTAGCTATCTTACCATAATTTTTATGAAGGAGACCGTGTGATGAAAGACAGTGCGATCCCTGACATATTGGCTTTTTGGTTTGAAGAGATCACGCCAAAACAATGGTTTACCAAAGACCCTGAATTTGACGCTTTGCTAGAAGATCGCTTTGGCAAATTGGTTAATGATGCCCTTGGTGCGCGTCTTGATAGCTGGGCACAGACAAGCGATGGGTGCTTGGCGCTGATTTTGCTGCTTGACCAGATGACGCGCAATATTCACCGCGACACGCCTCTTGCCTTTGCCGGTGATGAGATGGCATTGGCCCATGCTTTGCGCGGCGTCGATAAAGGATATCTTGTGCCGGAAGTATCCGCCAAGAACACCTTCCTGCTAATGCCGTTAATGCATAGTGAAGATATTGAGATACACAAATTAGCTGTGCCGCTCTTTGCGAGCCATACCAATGAGATGAACCAAGATTATCTTCAGCGTCACACAGATATCATCGAACGCTTCGGCCATTACCCGCACAGGAATGCGATATTAGGTCGCCCATCGACAGAAGAAGAAACACAGTTTCTAACCCAGCCGGGCTCACGCTTTTAGGCGGCTAATAGCGTTATAAACCTCATCTGCCGCGAGGTCTGCTAACGCCTCTGCCTTCAGATAGGTGGCTTGTGCGCCTGTTGGAGCTGACATCTCTGGATTTGTATCAGGCCCCATCACCATTATGGTCGGCGCGCCTGTCTTTGCGGCGAGGAACACAGGGCCACTATCATTGCCGACACAGATATCTGCCCCGGCGCATAGGCTGGCAAGCGCAGATAGGCTTGTTTTGCCGCAAAGATTTAGCGCCTCAGGACACGCTTTTTCAATCGCATCACAGGCCTCTTTATCAACCGCTGTACCAATAATCACAGGCTTGATAGATTGCGCCAACAGCCTCTTGGCCAAGTCAGCATAATGCGCGGCAGGCCATTTTTTGGATGGTTTAGCAGGCGAACAGCCGGGCATCAACACCGCATAAGGGCTATCTTGTGCGATAACACCTGCCCCCTTATTTGGGTTCGACAAAAAGGATAAATCACCCTCTATCGCCGGTGCGCCAAGCATGAAGGCCGCCTGTAACATGCGATCCTTATTATTCACGCCGCTAAAATCAGGGTAAGGATGAGAGCAATGTTTGGTCGTCCCAAGCCATTTTTGCCCCTGAGGCGCAAATAGCCGGTGATACATAGAGGTTCGCTTAGAGCATTGCATATCAATGATATAATCAAAGCCAGATTTGACTATTTGACGCATGCGCCGCATCTCGCCAAGCTGATAGATAGGCGCTCTTTTATCAACCAGCACCTCATCAAAATAAGGCATAGCCTCCATCAAACCAGCAAAGGGGGGTGTTGTCAGCATGCTTATATGGGCGTCTGCAAAATGGGCGCGCAGACTGGCAAAGGCATCAATCCCTTGAATAATATCACCTAGCGCACCGTGTTTTATGACTAACAGCCGCATCATGCGCCCCCTTAAACCAAGCCCCTTAAACTCACCCATGGCTGTTTCTTTACAACAACCAATCAGCTCTATATACCAAAAAGAGGCAAAAAGCGCACCTGAAAGCCCCAAAAGCGCTGTCTTTTTTTCACTCCCCTCAAGGCACAAAACGATAAGCGATAGTGTGAATGTCAAAAATAGATGAGCAAAAAGTTGATGTGCTATTGCCGCATAAGGAACGCTTTACGCCGCAAAATGGCGGGGCGGTCTCAACGGTCGTCTATGAATTAGCGCGCCATATTACGGCCAAAAGCAACCAAGATATCACGATTTTTGGCTCCATGATTGACGCCCCCAAAGACGGTGTCTCCTATCAGGGGCTATCTTACAAAAAACCCTTTTGGCAATCGCGCAATGCTTGTCTTGCCAAAGCCTATTTGCGCTTTTTGCAAACAAATGGACGCACCCCCTCCCTTATTGAGGTTCATGGGCGACCGCAAGTGGCGGCATTGATCGCTTCTAGCCGGCCTGATTTGAAAGTCGTTCTATATCTGCATAATGATCCGCGCACCATTAAGGCAAGCAAGACGGTTGAACAGCGCAAACGATTATCACAACAGCTTGCGGGGATTATCTCTATCACTGAATTTGTGAAGGGCTGTTTCCTTGAAGGCCTTGGTGATGAGGATGATTACCGCGCGCAGCATTATGTGAATTTATTGGGCGTTGAGCGTCAAAAAACACGTCCCAAAGCGCGCCAAAAACAGATTTTTATCGCCGGCCGTATGGTCCCTGAAAAAGGCATCCTAGAAGCCTGTCAGGGGGCGGTGCCTTTACTGTTTGATAGGCCTGATTGGCAAATCATTCTTGCGGGCGGTAAGAATTTTACCGATACGAATATAAATGGAAGTGGCCTCAGCGCTTATGAAAGAGATATTCAGCGCGCACTTGCCCCGCTTGGTGCACGTGCAATCACCTTGGGCCACCAGCCGCTTGCCGCGGTCAAACGCCTGCAAGCACAATCAGAGATTTGTCTTGTGCCCTCCCTATGGCAAGAACCGGGCGGCCTAACTGTGCTAGAGGCGCTCTCAGCAGGGGCGGCCTTGATTACCACCAATCGCGGCGGCATTCCAGAATTTGCAAAGGGCCGCGCGCTTATTGTGGATGAGCCAAGCCCGAGCGCCTTTCAAACAGCCTTAAAAGCCCTGATAGACGATGCGGCAAGACGCCAAGAGTTGCAAGATATCGCTTGGCAGGATTTTCCCTTTACCGCCAAAAAAATGAGCGCCCGTGCCGCCACGTTCAGGCACCGGCTTATGACATAAAACATGGTTTTAATACCTTGGTTTAATTTACAAAGACGCCTTTTTGGTGATACAACCAAATCATAATATCCACCTGACCTGTACCCTGTTAAAGGCAATGTTTATGACCATCTCATATCAGTCGGCTCGGCGCCTCTTGCCATTCATCCTCACCGCATTGATGTTCATCTGTCTGTTTATGTTTTACGCATCACCTACTTTTGCCCAATCAGCGCCTGTTCAATTTGAAGCTGACAAGGTTGAAACCAATCAAGAAGACGGCATCCTGATTGCCACAGGGAATGTCATCCTGATACAAGATGGCGATGAGTTGCGCGCCGATAAGGTCGAATATGACCGCAAAAATGAGCGCGCCATTGCGACAGGGCATGTGATCTATAAGACGGCTGATGGTGCCACACATATGTCTGATTATTTAGACTTAAGTGATAATTTCAAAACCATTCTAGCTGAGCCTATGATTTCTGAGATGACTGACGGCTCACGCTTTACAGCCTCACGCACGACAGGCAATTTTGATACGACCACCACGATGGAAAGCACAAGCTTTACCCCTTGTAATTGTGATTATGAGGCAGGTGATTCCCCTATTTGGGATTTGCGCGCGACAAAGACGACGCATAATAAGCAAAGCGCCACAATCATTCATGAAAATGTGCGCATGCATATATTCGGCTTGCCTGTCTTCTATTTGCCCGTCCTCGCCCATCCAGATTGGACTGTTGACCGCAGAACAGGGTTTTTGGCGCCCTCAGTCTTCTATTCATCATCTGAAGGCTCAACCATCTCTGCACCCTATTATAAAACACTTGGCCCGTCTGCTGATGTGACTGTCCGGCCCTATTTGTTCCAAAATCGTGGTCAGGCTGTGCATAGCATTTACCGCGAAAAAACAGATTATTCAGACTTAACCGCTAATATTTACCTCGCAGATGTCGCAACCTTTAAAAAGGAACGTGAGAGTGTTGGCGCGATTGATTTAGTTCACAAAACAAATGTTGGCGATGATTGGAACGTCCGCACCCGCCTTGTGCGCACATCCCAAGATACGTTTTTGCGTCGTTATAAATTCAATTCAAGCTATGATTTGAAGTCCGAAATACGCGCAGATAGAATCAAAGATGACCGCTATTACCTTGTCGAAGCCTCTGACTTTCAAGGTTTGCGTGAAGCAGACACTCCTGATAAAGAGCCATCTGTCCTGCCACATATCTATTATGAGAGCTACACACCGGGCTTTCGCGAAAACCAATCTATCCGCACAGAAGTCTCAGCCCTTCAATTGGCGAATGATGAAGGGCATGATTTGCTAAGATGGTCGAGCGATGTCAGCGTGCAAGAAGAATTCACATTATTTGATGGCAGTCTTGATGTCGAAATGGGCGTCATGTCCTCTCTGTATGATATTAAGAATAAAACAGATGCTGATTATCATGAGGGCGAGATAGGCCAAGCAAACCCTTATTTCTCTCTTGATTGGCGCGCGCCTGTAGCCGCCGTGGCTGATTTTGGCGTTGTCATGCTAGAGCCACGCGCCAAGATCACCTATATTGGCGGCGCTGATCGCACAGATGAAGTGCCAAACCGCGATGCCGCCGATTTCCGTCTTGATGAAGCAAACCTGTTCATGACACAGCGCCATCAAGGTAAGGATTTCGTCCTGCCCGGCACCAGAGCCGATATTGGTCTGTCTGCGCTTGCGGATGATACCATCTTTGGCGAGGTAAGCGGTTTTGCCGGCATCTCTCGCAGAATTGAGGGCGACACCACATCAGGCCTCACAACAGGCGATAATCGCAATTATTCAGATTATGTCGCAAGTGCCTCTATCAAACCCTCTGATGCGCTCTCACTTAGCTGGTCTGGCCGCGCGGACTCCAAAGATTTTGAGCTGAATGAATCAAGAACAAACCTGTCTTGGCAGTATAAATCGTCAAAGATTGATATTGAACATGCACAGCTTTCAAAGGCGCATTTCTCAAGCTCTACGACTGACCGCGAGGGGCTTTCAATCGCGCTTCAACAAAATCTGCCAGATGGGTGGATTGCCAAGGCTAGCCAAAATTGGGACCTATCTAATGGCAAGACAGAGCGCGATAAAACACGCTTCACCCTTGCATGGACAGGTGGTTTCCAAGACTGCTTGACCCTATCGCTCGATTATCAGCGTGATTCCTCATCAGACCGTGATATTCCGCGCAAAGATGAAGTGTTCTTGGTCTTGAACTTCAAATATCTAGGCGCGATTAGCCAGTCTGACTTCCAAGACAATTAGCCACGCTAAATTGTGGCGACCATCGCCACCGCGACCGCGATGATAGAGCCGCCTGTGATGCGGTTCATCAGCCTTGCCCCGCTCTCGCTCTTGATAAGCTTGAACAGAGAATTTGCGCCTATCGCATAGACAAGACAGCCCGCAAATAGCATGGTGGCAATCGTCACCATCACAATCACCGCATCTAATAGAGACAGGTTTGTGAGATCGACAAATTGCGGCAAGAAAGATAGATAAAAGACGATGACCTTGGGGTTCGTGCCACTAATCGCGATGCCTGCGCCCAATGTCTGACCAATTGAGCGCTGTTTGCCCTCATCAGCACGCCTAGCATCCTCTGCCAAAAGAGGTGCGGCCTTCCATTGATTATAGCCCACATAGGCCAGGAAAAAGGCCCCAATAATGCGCACATAGATCATATAGGGCGCGATGACATCTGCAAGACTATGTAGAGAGGCCAAAACAGCTATCAGATAGATGAAGTCACCCATTATCAAGCCAAGACCCAACAGCAAGCCAGAACCGATACCACGCGCCAATGTGCGCGATAATAGGGCAACAATCCCGGGGCCCGGCGTCACCACAAAAATAAAGGTCGCAATCGCAAGCGCGAGTATTGTTGCTATATCCATAAAGCAAATCCTCTTTTATACGCCCCTACAAGGCGTCTCTGATCTGGCTTTATGGATATAGAAGCTTTCGCGATACTTTTCTAGCGATATTCCGGATTGGGGAAATCAAAACGGCAACCAGCATCCCAAGAGGCGCGCTGATTACCATGTGCTGGCAAGCCGCCGCCGCGTTTTAGCATCGCCGCCATATGCATTAAATTCCACGTCATAAAAGTCGTATTACGATTTGTGAAATCATTTTCAAGACCACCAGACCCATCATCAAGATAAGATGGCCCCGGCCCCGCCTCGCCTATCCAACCGGCATCAGCCTGTGGGGGAATCGTATAGCCAATATGCTGGAGGGCATAGAGCATCGACATCGCACAATGCTTGACCCCATCTTCATTGCCGGTGATAAGACAGCCGCCGACCTTGCCATAATAGGAATATTGACCCGCCTCATTCAGATTGCCTGATGAGGAATAAAGCCGCTCAACCACCTGTGT
>DBMZ01000074.1 GCA_002299005.1 Alphaproteobacteria bacterium UBA685
GAATTAGGTATGAATGTGGCAAAAGGGTGTATGCCAGCAGGTTATAATTAATGAAGTAAAGCGGTAGGTGATGGGGCTTTATTTGCTGATAATGACGCGCTTATTGCTGAGGATAAGGCAGATCAAAATTCAGCTGGTGACAGTGCAAGGCCTTATGGGCCTGCCTTTGATGCGCCTGCCTTTGATGCGCCTTCCTTTGATGGGGCGGCCTTTGATACACCTGCCCCTGATATGGCTGGGCCTGACGCGCTAGATGAGGCGCTTCTTGCCGATACGCTTGGCGCAGAGGCTGATGTGCAAGAGACCTATGTTTTGGGTATCGCTGAGCCGCGCCAATTGAAATTAGCTGTGCTTGAGGCGAAACAACGCGAATTGGCAGAGCGCGGACTTTTGGAAAAGTGAGGGAAGTCACTTTCCTCACTGGTCTTGTTGTTCTATAACAGCAGGGATCATAGTAGCGTTGCGGCGCGTCCAAACATCCCCTAGGGAAGAGATTATCATGAATATTTATCGCGCCATTCGCGAAGAAGTTTTGGTTCCCATTCACCCGGCAGGCTGGCCTTTTGTCATCGCCTTTGCGGTTGTTGGTCTTATCTTGGGCTATTATGTGCCGCTGTCTTTGGCAGTGAGCGTGCCTTTGACATTATGGTGCATTTATTTCTTCCGTAATCCTGTGCGCACAATTCCCCAAGGTGAGGGGTGGATGATAGCACCGGCCGACGGGCGTGTTATCTCCATCGGCGAGGCAGTGCCAGAGGCAGAGATGAATTTGCCAGAAGGCAAATATCGCCGTGTCGCTATTTTCATGAATGTGTTTGACGTGCATGTAAACCGCGCGCCGATCGCTGGTAAGGTGACAGATAGCCTGTATCGCAAAGGCAAATTCGTGAATGCGAGCCTTGATAAAGCAAGCACAGATAATGAGCGTCTTGCTTTGACGATGGAAGTTGATAACAAAGCTAAGACAAAGATTGCTGTGGTGCAAATTGCCGGCCTTGTCGCGCGCCGTATCTTATGTGATGCGAAGATTGGTGATAGCCTGTCGGTTGGACAGGTTTTTGGCCTTATTCGCTTTGGCTCGCGTGTCGATATTTGGATGCCGCTAGAGACAAATGTGATGGTGTTGGTCGGCCAGAAAACAGTCGCTGGCGAGACGCTAATCGCTGATTTGACAAATACCCAGAAAGAGCCAACAGGGAGTGTTGCACGCTAATGGCTAAGGCACAAAAAAAGCGCTTTCGCATCCAAGTCTCTACGAGCTGGATGATCCCGAATATCATCACCATAGCCGCGCTTATCTCAGGGTTAACGGCCCTGCGTTTTGCGCTTGATGAGAAATGGGAGGGTGTTGTCGCGCTGATTGTGCTTGCGGGTATTTTTGATGCACTAGATGGGCGTGCGGCGCGATTGCTTCGTGTGACAAGCGCCTTTGGTGCCGCGCTTGATAGCCTGTCTGATGTGGTGGTATTTGGCGTTATTCCGGGGCTGTGCCTATATCTGTGGGCCTTGCAAGACCAAGGTAATGTGGCTTGGGCGGCGGCGTTATTCTATATTGTTTGCATCGCGCTTCGCCTTGCGCGCTTTGATTCAGAACTGCCCGATAAGCCCGAATATGCCAAAGATTTCTTCACAGGCCTGCCAAGCCCGGCGGCAGGGTTGCTTGTGCTATTGCCGATTGTGATTAACATTCATTTCGGTGTGGATTTTATCAGAGACGCGTTCTTGGTGTCTGTTGTGTTGGTGACATGCGGTGTTGGGGCGGTTTGCACCTTGCCAACTTTCGCCGGCAAAACCTTGAAAATACCATCTCAGATGGCCTTGCCAGCTTTGGCCATTGTCGCGATGTTGGTGGCGTTTTTCGTCGCCCAGCCTTGGCCAGCCTATCTGTTATTGGCGGGCATATATATCGTGATGATTCCCATTGCGTTGGTTGCCTATTTGCGCCGCAAAGCACGCTATATCAAAGGTGAGCTTCGTTAAGCGAACTCATCTTGCAGGCTTGCGCGTCTCTCGCGGTGGATGAGGTACAGGCCTGAGCCAATGATGATGGTGACACCTGCGATGGTTGTGTTGCTTGGGATATCGTTAAAAATCAAATAGCCAAGCAAAGAGGCGGTGACCACTTCGAGATATTGGAAGGGCGCCAGCAGGCCAGCATCCGCTCTTTGAAGGGCGAATACCACCATGATATGCCCCGTCGTTGCGGTCGCGCCAAGCAGGCATATCACCAAGATTTCTTGCATATTTGGCATGCGCCACCCTTGTGCCTCAAGGCCTGTTTGATGGTTGAGGCTTGCCAAAATTAAGATGGTCAAAAGCGCAAAGACAGACATTGAAATCTGTGATTCAATCGGGTGTTTCACCTGTGCCTGAATGCGCGTGATAATCATATAAAGCGCAAAGAAAAACGCCGTGCCAAGCGGCAATAGCGCAGGCCAGCCAAAGATATCAAAGCTTGGCTGGATAACAATCACCGCGCCAACAAAACCTATCAGAATGGCAGAGATGCGCCTGATGCGTATCCGCTCTCCCAAAAGAAGTGAGGCGAGCAGGGTTAGGATCATCGGCTCAACAAAAAAGATAGAGATAGCCTCTGCCATAGGAAGCGATTTAAGAGCGACGAAAAATAGCCAAGTGGCAATCGCAAGACAAAAGCCTCGTGCCGCCTCATTGCGCGAAAATGACTGCCAGCTAAGTCGGTGGCCAAGCAGATATAAAAACGGCAATAGCAGGGCCATCTGGATGATAAATCGGCCCGCCGATACTTCAGAGGCAGGCAGTGTCTGGCCGAGCCATTTGGCGCTCGCGTCAAGCATTGGCAAAATTGCCATGCCAGCAATCATCAATAAGATGCCCTTTGTCTGCTGTGCGCCTTTGGTGGTTTGCTGTGCCCCTTTGGCTTTTTGTCCGGCCATAGAATTGGTCGCAGGGCTGTTACTAGGCTTGATGGTTGGCATGCTGTTATCTCTCTTGGGCGGCTATGTGATGCGCATGGTCTTGGTTGCGGTGAGTGTCTCATAGAATTTTCAAAAAAAGAAATTTTTTCAGCCGCCAAGCTATTTCTCAAAAATGACAAAGGCCCGCACTAGAAAAGGGGTGAATTTCCGATGTGAATTGTCTATAATGAGGGGGTCTCATAAGTGAGTGCGCCCGTGAGTGCAATCTAACGATACAGGATATGTCATGTCGGACAGACTTTTAGAAAAATGCCTATCCCAAAATATCCGCATGACGTCTCAGCGTCAGGTGATTGTAAAAGTGATTGAAGAATCGGAAGATCATCCTGATGTTGATTTGCTATATCGCCGTTCAGTTGAGCGTGATGATACCATCTCAATTGCCACCGTATATCGCACTGTGAAATTGCTCGAAGAGGCAGGGGTCATCGAGCGGTTGGAATTTGGTGATGGCAGAGCGCGCTATGAGGAATCAGGCGAGCATCATGAGCATCTTGTCGATATCGAAACAGGCGAAGTTATCGAATTTTATAATGAAGAGCTTGAAGAGATGAAGCGCGCGATCGCCGAAGAGATGGGCTATGAGCTTGTGGATCATCGCCTTGAGCTGTTTGTCCGAAAGAAAAAATAACCGCGTGCTTTTTCACATAAAGGCGCATTTGATCGTTTCCGCCATGCTCATTTTAAGGAGCGCTTGTGCTAACAGATAATAACCCAAAAATTGACGCGCTAATGGCGTTAAAAGATGCGCGGAAAATTGTGTGTCTGACGGCCTATACGGCCTCTATGGCGGGGCGTCTTGATGCGCATTGTGACTTGCTGTTGGTCGGTGATTCTGTGGCAATGGTCGTCTATGGCGAGGATACCACAAACACAGCGACATTAGAGATGATGATCCGCCACGGCAAGGCTGTGCGCCGTGCGACTAAGCAGGCGCTGACGGTTGTTGATATGCCAGCTGGCACCTATGAGGGCTCGGCTAATTTGGCGGTCGATAATGCGCACCAGATTATGATACAGACAGGCGCTGATGCGGTAAAGCTTGAGGGCGGCGAGGCGCTGGCCCCTCATGTGGCGGCGATTGTCGCATCTGGGATCCCTGTTATGGGGCATATTGGGTTGCTGCCGCAACAAGTGACCAGC
>DBMZ01000075.1:0-1733 GCA_002299005.1 Alphaproteobacteria bacterium UBA685
ATTGGTATTTTTGGCCTGCCGCGCTCTATTCCTGTGACAGGGGGGATTGTGCTTGCCTTGATGACGATGCCAACGATTATTATCTCATCACGTGCCGCTATCAGAGCTGTGCCCCCTTCTATTAAGGATGCCGCTTTGGGCGTTGGCGCAAGCAAGGTGCAAACGGTGTTTCATCACACACTGCCGTTGGCGATGCCGGGTATGTTGACAGGTACCATCATTGGTATGGCGCAAGCCTTGGGTGAGACAGCGCCTTTGCTGATGATTGGTATGGTTGCGTTTGTGGTTGATATCCCGGGCGGTTTTACCGACCCTGCGACCGTTCTGCCTGTGCAGATTTTTATGTGGGCTGATTTTGCTGAACGTATGTTTGTGCAAAAAACAAGCGCAGCGATTATAATTTTGCTATTCTTCTTGCTTGTGATGAATGCTGCCGCAATCATTATCCGCAAGAAACTTGAAAGACGCTGGTAGTGATATGGTAGTATTATCCAAAACCGGCACCATGACCAAAGATGCTTTGATTGTAACATTAGATATTTTAGGTGAGAGCCTTGTTCGATAATACTGAAAAATCACCGACGGTTGGCAATATCTTTGCTGAGACCCCCAAAATTACCGCGCGTAATGTGTCTGTACATTATGGCGAGAAATGCGCCATTGATGATGTATCTCTCGATATTGGTGTTGGCGAGGTTATCTCGTTTATTGGGCCATCTGGTTGCGGTAAATCAACGTTTTTGCGTTGTCTTAACCGCATGAATGACACGATTGATATTTGTTCGGTGGCAGGCGATATTCGTCTTGATGGTGATGATATTTATGCCCCATCTGTTGATGTGGTGCCATTGCGTGCGCGTGTTGGGATTGTCTTTCAAAAGCCTAACCCGTTCCCAAAAAGCATTTATGACAATGTCGCTTATGGGCCGCGTATTCACGGTCTTGCCAAAACAAAGGCTGAGTTAGACGAGATTGTCGAAGCCTCGTTGCGCCGTGCGGGCCTGTGGGAAGAGGTTAATGCGCGTCTTGACCAATCAGGCACCGGCTTGTCTGGCGGCCAGCAACAGCGTCTGTGTATCGCCCGTGCCATCGCGGTCTCACCTGAGGTGATTTTGATGGATGAGCCATGCTCAGCCCTTGACCCGATTGCCACTGCGCGCATTGAAGAGTTAATCTTTGAATTGCGCGGTGAATATTCGATTGCGATTGTGACACATTCCATGCAACAGGCCGCGCGTGTCTCTGATAGAACCGCCTATTTTCATTTAGGGCGCCTTATTGAAGTTGGCGATACTTCGACTATTTTTACGGCACCGCAACATGACTTAACAAACAGCTATATCACAGGTCGTTTCGGCTAGACGTGCCCTCAGCTTATACCAAAAGGATAACACGCTCATGGTAGAATCAAATCATATTAGCTCTGCGTTCGATAACGATTTGCAAGAGATGTCTGGTAAGATAAGCGAGCTTGCCGCGCTTGTGCAAACGCAAATCAAAGCCGCCACACAGTCACTTGCCACCCTCGAAGATAGAGGGTTGGATAAGCTGATTAAGCGTGATGAGAAAATTGATAATCTTGAATCAGAGATTGTTGAGCAAGCTGTTCAGGTGATTGCTATTCGTGCGCCGCGTGCCGAAGATCTGCGTCATGTTCTGGTGATGCAGAAAGTCGCCACAATTCTTGAGCGCATGGGTGATTACGCGCGTAATACCGCCAATAGAACAAAAGT
>DBMZ01000075.1:2074-2622 GCA_002299005.1 Alphaproteobacteria bacterium UBA685
GATGGGCTAGTCTCTGGCGTGCATCTGCTGTTCATCATCAAGAATTTTGAGCGTATTGGCGATTATACCGCTGGCATTGCGGAGCAGGTATATTTCCTAACCGAAGGCGAATTTATCGATAATTTCCGCCCTAAGGCAGATAAAACCAGCTGGAACGCTTAAATCTTGCGATGGTAAATATGCCTGTTGAGAGTTCTCAACAGGTTTGCCCGCTCGTTTAGAGCTGAAAAAGCACGGTCATATAGGTTGTCGCGCAGAATAGGAGCGCTGATAATATCGCCGCGCTTCCATAATCCTTTGCCCGCTTTGAAAGGCCGTGTTTTTCATAGGAAATTCTGTCTTTGGCGGCTTCAATGCTTGAATTGAATAGCTCCATAATTAGCACGAGAAACACCGACCCTATCATTAATAAGGTCTGTGATACAGACGCAGGCAGCCATATAGCCAAAGGAATTAAAATCGCCGCAAGCAGTAATTCTTGGCGAAAGGCGCTTTCCTCATTAATCGCAAAGCGCAGACCCGCACATGAATTCCAAAAGGCGTGCCAA